>JAURKU010000014.1 GCA_030831605.1 Rhodoluna sp. | reverse complement strand
TGAATCAAGAAATGGGTGAATGGTTTCTGGGGTATAGGTGGTTGGACCGGTATAGAGTCTTTCGGCAAAAGGTCTAGATAACCAGTTGGGCGATTTTAGAACCTCACTGCAAACCTGATGATTGGAAGATACCAATACGCCGGTAATGCTTTTCTGCACCGAGACTTTGTTTGTTCTTTTGGCAAAAGTAACCATATCTGGAGAGCTATAGAACTTTCCGATCGGATCGCCAATTAGACGCAATGCCATTGAGAGCGCATTAGTGCCTGAAAAATAAAGTGTGCTTCTTAGGCTAGCTGGCACTTTGAAAGTCCTTTGGAAAAGATTCCCCGCATCTTGGCCCTGACCTGAGTACTAGTCTTTCTTGCGCTTAAACCAAGACTTAATCTTGGCGACAATCTTTTCTAAGCCCTGCATACCCTGCTTGTTAAGCTCACTTGCCCATTTGATTTCAAATGCCAAGATAGAAAGTCCAAAGAAGATAAATAGCAAGCCTGGCCCAGGCGTAACCATCATGATCAAGCCTGCAACCAGCAGGATGAAGCCGATGGTTACTGTCAGCACCCAGCGCACCGGGTGCGGTAGCTTTGCCAGAATGTTTCTAAGTTTTTCCATGGTGCACTAAGCCTAACAACTGCTTACTGGATAGCTAGAGACTTTCTTTAACTGACCTTACCTGCCGTGCTCTTCGAGGTGCCATAGGAAGTTCCAGCTACGTTAGTTGCGGTAATCATGGCACGAATGTATTTGCCCTTATCCGTTTTAGTCAACTTGTAGATGCTAGAAGTCCGCCCGGTAATCACAGTGCACTTAGCAGCTGTTGTCGGCTTAGCCGCAGACGCTGCTGATGCCTTATTGGTGCAGCGATACCAGGTGTATTTATAGGTAATTGGTGCAGTTCCGCTCCAGCTACCTCGGCTTACCGATAGAACTGTGCCAACCTTGGTGTTCTTGCCAGTTAGCAGAGGGCTAGTGGTAATCGAAGGCTTCACATCGGCAGGAGGTGGCGGTGGCGGCGGGGTCTCTGGAAGTTCTGGGGTTACTCCACCGTTGACACCAATATCGTCAACGTAATAAACATCGGCTGGGTTACTTACCTCAACCTGGAAGTCAGGGAAGATAACCACCTTGTCGTAGATCACGTTAGCCGACCAGCCGTTTACTCCGGCAAAGTCGAACGACTGCGTGCTCCAACCGAAAGGCGCTGACTTGACTAGCTCAACATAAGAGCCACCGGAGAACACTTGAACAGCCAATGGGCTGTTGCCCTTCGGTGTGTAGTAGTTGAAAGTAATTTTTGAATGCTGAGAATTTGTGTAGCGAACTAGGCCAGTGGTATCAACCAAGGCATTTAGTCCTGTCCATGCAGCACCAGTTTTAGTTATAGCAAGTGCCTTGGTGCCGAAAGCTCCAGCGGGAGCATCAGAACTTATCACTGCAGAACCGCCACCGAAAATGCCCTGTGGGTGTTCTCCTGTTGCTAAAGCAGCATTTAGTTCGCCAAGTGCATCACCGGTTTCATAAGTTACAAGAGTCTCTGGTGCAGTTACCGGCTGACCGCCGCCACCGCCACTACTGGTAGCAGAAGGAAATACAACGTCGTCAACGTAATAGGTCTGGCCTGCGGTAGTTACTGCGCCATCGGAGAGTGTGTAGTCGAGGAAGAAGCTAGCCATGTTGTATGTGTATCCAGCGTTGAATCCGGTTGTACCTGGACGTGGAACAGTGAAGTCGAAAGTGTAGTCATTCCAACCAACGATGGCGTCTTGGGTTGCATAAGATTCGATCGAGTTTGATGGAACAGCTCGGTTCTCTATTTTCAACATCAGCTTTACTCCAGCCTTAGGAGAATAGATCTTTGCTGTGGCGGTCAGAGTACCTGCCTTTAGCAAAATCTTTGTAGGGCTGTTAACTATTGTTGTTCCTGCCCAAGAAGGTGTTCCGCGGGTGACTTTCAACACCTTGCTGGTGTTGCTGTCAAAGCCGCTGACGATTGTTGATGATTGGGCTGCACCAAAATCAACCTTCACATACGAGTAATCGTCGTCTTCAAATGTGACCTTGAACGGTTCATCAGCTTGAGCAGGAGCTAGGCCTGGGACGAATAGAAGGGATGCGACAAACAGAAGCATTAATTTGCGAAACATCTGGTCAACTTTCAGGTTAGGACGTTTCGCACAAAACGTAATCTTGTTCCAGAATAGAGCCTAAAAAGCGAACAGGCCCTGTCTGTGGGGTTCCTATACCTAAATGTGATACAGAGTTATTGCTGTAATAAGAGCAACATTGCTAGTAGCGCTATCAAAACGGCACCGAGATACTGCATTCTGGTCTGTAGCGTTCTAGTCATGATCTTGGTCATCAGATGCGAGGCAAAGACTAGGCTCATTTGCCAAATCACCGATCCGATGAACACCCCTAGACCGAATAGCAGCAAACCACTCGAGGTATTGGCACTAAGCGCAGAAACGCTGGGGGTGATGCCGACGAAATAAAAGGCCGTTGCTGGGTTGATAACGGTTAGACCAAAGAAGGTTATGTATGTCAAAACGGCCGTTTTTGTCTTCCCCTGGGAAACTGCAGTTCTCTCTGCCAAGGGTTTTCTGGCGTTCAGGGCAATACGGATGGCAACAATAAGTAGCAACACTGACCCAGCGACACGAAGTGGCAGTAGCCAGTCAGACAAACTTGAAACTACCAAACTACCCAAAGCAAAAACAACCAGGGCGTAGCCGAAATCAACGCTGGCCATGGCCAGCGCTCCAAAAAACCCTGTTCTTCTACCTTTTTGTATCGTTGTCGTGATTAGCAGAATTGCCATCGGTCCAAGTGGAATAGCTAGCGCTAATCCGGCCAAGAAGCCAACAAGAAATATCTCCAAAGAGTTAATCCTTAATCTCGTAATGAATAAAGCCAGTTCGCTTGGCTACTCGATCATATAAAGCTCTTGCTCTGGTGTTTGTCTCTGCAGTTAGCCAATAAACCCGAGAAATGCCTTCCCGCTTAGCCCAAGCATGGACATGCTCAATAAGCGCTTCCCCGATACCTTTACCTCTAGCGTTATCTGAAACAAACAGGTCTTCCAGATAACAAGCCTCTTCAATAGACCAAGTATCTAGATGGGTAAGCCAGTGCACAATGCCTAAGGCGTTGCCCGCTTCATCTTTTACAATTGCGCCGTGGATCTCAGATTTTAGGATTCTTTCGAAAGTGCTTTTCGTTACTTCAGCCGAAAGCTCTGTCTCATAAAAACTTAGATAGCCCTGCCAAAGCTCAAACCACTGCGAGTAGTCGTTGGCACTAATGGACTTTATCTCAAACACATGTTCAGTTTATCGCGAGGATTAAGTGTCTGATATGAAATAGGTGGCTCGGTTAGAGGCCAAAAACTAAAAACCCTTCCAACTTGGAAGGGTGTTTAGCTTTGAAGTTCTTTACTTATCTTCGATGTGAATCTTGCTAGATCCAAATACCACCAATAAACCAACAAAGCCAGCGGTGAGGATATAGCTGTTTAGATACTGTAGCTTGTCGCTTTCACTAACCATGAGAATCACGCCGCCTAAAACAATTAGGTTGAAGAAGATTCTAGTTAGTGCTGCTTGACGCCAAAGAGTAATTCTGGTGCTCACGACGTGAAGAGCTGGCATGAATGCTCCGGCAAAAACCAAAACATACATAATCAGCACTTCTGGCTGAGCGTTGAAGTAAAGTAGGCCATTTTCGCTAAAGCCTGGCGCAGACGGGTAAACCCAGGTTCTCAATACGAAGAGTGCCCCTAAGAAGACAAGTGCGATTGCGAAGATTAGGATTTTGTTCTTGCTTGACCAGTTGAATGTGGCTGAACTAACTAAGAACAAAAAGCCCAACACAAACGGAACTATTGAAAGCGCAACAGAGCTAGCTAAATCTGCTGGCCTGGTTGCAATCACTAGCCCCCAGCCAAGAAACGCTAAGCCAAATAAAGCTATCGCAATACCAAAATTCTTGAACGGGGCGGCCTTGAGTAACCAAAATTTGATTCCTACGAAGGCGAAGATACCGCTACCTAAAAGAAAAAACAGAACAACATCGAGTTTTGCATCAGGACTGAACATTTTTTGACTCCCCTCATAGTCTTGATGATTTGATATTACCTACCTAGTGGGCAAGTTGGGGGTTGATCCGTTTCATCTCTGGAAGAGTAAAAATCCATAACGGATTGATAAATTAGCCCCTATTTATAGGCTTTCTTGGGGCTATGTTGTAATAATACTATATAGACAAATTGGCCATAATAAGGAGAAAAGTGAACGCCGGACTGCTGACAAACCTAATCATTGTGATCACCGTAGCCATAGCGCTACTTAAGGTGGTGCTCAATGAATTAGATATTAGATCCAGCAGAAAGGCTTTAGCTGGCAAACCAGCGGCAGAAACCAAAAAAGCCGTTGCATACACCATTACGAAGCGCCGTTTTGAAACGACCACCACTCTGATTCAAGCCGTTGTTGTTCTAGTCTTTCTTGCGCTTGGTTTGTTCGGTGAGATCCAGCAAAACGTTGCCAGTGTGATTACCGGTGAAATTTGGCAGGATCTGGTCTTTCTCTTAGTTATGGCTCTCGGCCTATTTGTTCTTGGTATTCCAGCTTCTATTTATAGAACATTTGTTATTGAAGCTAAGTACGGGTTTAACAAAACAACTCCAGCCACCTTTATTCTTGACCGGGTCAGAGGCATCATCCTGGGTGCAGTAATCCTCGGTCCAATTCTGCTTGG
>JAURKU010000013.1 GCA_030831605.1 Rhodoluna sp. | reverse complement strand
CACTGGTTTATCTGGAGAAGTTACCCGCGAAGACGTTATGAACGCAGCGCAAGTTGCAAGCGTTTTCAAAAATCAAACTACTCCTGAAGCGAAAACCGAACGTGAAGAGAGAATTCCGGTTAAGGGTGTTCGTAAAGCAATCGCTAGTGCAATGGTGCAATCAGCATTCTCAGCTCCGCACGTGAGCATCTTTGTTGATGTCGATGCAACCAGAACCATGGAATACGTGAAGAGGCTTAAGGCCAGCGCGGATTTTGCTGGAGTTAAAGTAACTCCGCTTTTGATTATGGCTAAAGCGATGATCTGGGCGGTTAGAAGAAACCCAGCGGTGAACTCAACCTGGACCGACACGGAAATAATTATTCGTAACTACGTAAACTTTGGTGTTGCTGCGGCCACGCCAAGAGGTTTGATTGTTCCGAATATTAAAGATGCCGATCAACTCTCGATGCTGGAACTAGCCATGGCTTTGGAGAAACTAGCTGCAACTGCAAGAGAGGGTAAGACAACCCCACAGGATATGCAGGGCGGAACAATCACGGTAACGAACATCGGTGTTTTCGGTGTTGATACCGGCACCCCTATTTTGAATCCGGGTGAAGTTGGCATTGTTGCCCTGGGCTCAATCAGACCTAAGCCATGGGTGGTTGATGATCAAATTCTGATACGACAGGTAACCACCATCGGAGCGACCTTTGATCACCGCGTGGTTGATGGAGACGTGGCCAGCCGCTTCGTCCAGGACGTAGCCTCTGTTATCGAGGAGCCGGCCCTACTTCTTGACTAATTGTTATTGAAATTCATTCTCAATAGTGTTAGTTTTAGGCCATGAAGGCAATTTCCTTAGCAATTACCTCTTTAATACTTCTAACCGGCTGCGCCAGCCCGAGTAATGAATCGGCTGGAATCGTTGTTTCCAGCCAAAACTACGCCAACATCGCCAATAGCTTGATGGGCGATAATCCTGATGCTCAATTTGACGTCCATGTGTTGTTATCCAGCGATGCGATTGACCCACACGAATTCGAGCCTTCAGCTAAAGACAAGTTAGCTATCTCCCAAGCTGAAGCGGTGTTTTATGCGGGGACTGATTTTGATGCCTTTGTTGATCCGCTTCTGGATTCGGTCAATTTCGATCCAGATTTTGTCATCAACAGCTCATACTTTGTTAGAGAAAAGCTGGCTTCATGTGCAACTGAACTTTGTTTAGAAAAAGGCAGCAACCCGCATTTATGGTTTGACTTAGACACTATTTCCTCATCCGCTAAAGCCTTAACCGATCTCTATATCAAACTAAGGCCAGAGCACAAACAGGATTACGAAAAAGCTGAATCCACTTTCCAGTCACAGATAAAAGCCTTGAAGGCAAAACAGGATTCGGTTGCGGAGAGACTAACCAGCGACATAACATTCTTCGCTCCAGAAGCAATAGCTAACGTATTACTTCTAGAACTTGGTATAAAAAGCATTTCTTCGAAAACTATCGCAAACAAAATTGCTAATGAAGTCGAATTATCTATTTTGGAAATGCAAGAAATAGAAGAGTTATTAAAATCCAGAGCTGTAAAGATTTTTGCCGCCAATCAGCAAGTTGAGTCCCAGCAAGCACAGCAGTTGCTTGAAATTGCGCAGTCGGCGAGCACTCCGGTGATCTACTTTAGTGAGAGCTCACTGTGCGTAAATAAATCAGATAAATTCCTAGACTGCTTTGATAAGAAGATCGAGGAAGTTATCGAAAAGCTTGGTCTAAAACTTGACTAATAAACTCCTAGAGATACAAAATGCAACTCTAACTGTTGATGGTAGAAGACTTTGGAGTGAACTGAATCTAACCGTTTCGCCGGGTGAATTCATTGCGGTTATTGGATCCAACGGCTCTGGTAAGACAAGTTTGCTGAAAGCAATTCTCGGGCAACTAGAACTAGATTCGGGAAGCATTCTTTTCGAAGACAAAGAAATAACGCTCGGTCATCCAAACATCGGATACATCCCTCAACAGCGCACGCTTGAAGAAGCGAACGACGTTTTAGTTAGCGATTTGGTGCGCTTTGGTTTAGCCGGTCACAAGTTAGGTTTTTTCCTGCCATCGCTAAGGGTAAGAAACAAAGTGGTTGAAGCACTGCGCTGCGCTGATGCTGAAGAATTCGCCAGCAGAAGCTTTGGAAAATTAAGCGGTGGCGAACAGCAACGCGTTCGAATTGCGCAAGCAATCGTTGGTGAGCCTAAATTACTTCTCTGCGACGAACCGCTTTCAGCACTTGATATGCAACAGCAGCAAATTATCAGCGCACTAATAAAACGCGAGGCCAAGGAACACCAAACAGCGGTTTTATTTGTGACCCACGATGTGAATCCGGTACTAGACATGGTGGACCGTGTGCTTTACCTGGCTAACGGTAAGTTCAGCATCGGGACTCCAGATCAGGTGCTAACCAGTGAAGTATTGAGTGGCCTCTACGGAACACCGGTTGATGTCATTCGCAACCAGGGGCGAATAGTCGTGGTTGGCGCAACAGATCACGACCACCACCTAGGCGAGGTGTGGCAATAATGCCGCTTTTTGATTTCACCGATTATGGCCTGCTATTGCAGCTGGTCATGCCATCGCTCGCGGTTGCGCTGGTTCTGGGGGTTCTAGGCGGGCTACTTAGCACAGTGGTTGTTCATCGCGACTCATCCTTTGCGGTGCACGGCATCAGTGAGCTTTCCTTTGCCGGCGCTGCAATATTCTTGCTAATCGGGCTGGACGTGGTGCTCGGCGCAGTTACCGGTTCGATGCTCGCAGCTCTGATTATCGGGGTTGTCTCTGGCCGTGCCAGAAATAGAAATTCAATTACCGCTGTGCTTATGCCATTTGGTTTGGGTTTGGGCATTTTGGCGCTTTCGCTATATCCCGGCAGAGCCACCAGCAAATTTAGTTTGCTTACTGGCTCAATAGTTTCTATCGGTGACGAGAAAGCGATCACACTTCTAGCACTATCGGTGGTAATTCTCATCGCGCTTCTTTTAACTTGGCGCAGAATGTTATTCGCATCGGTTGATCCGCAGGTGGCGCAAGCGAGGGGTGTGAACCTTCGAGTTCAATCAGTACTGTTTATGATCTTGCTAGGTTTGGCTATAGCAGTTTGTATTCAGGTAGTTGGAGCGCTACTTGTGCTGTCGCTTCTTGTCACACCTGCTGCCGCAGCCATGCGGGTGACAAGTTCACAATTCCTAGGTCCATTACTTGCAATTATTTTTGCCATTACCGCAGCTCTTGGT
>JAURKU010000012.1 GCA_030831605.1 Rhodoluna sp. | reverse complement strand
TATCGCGGTTATCTGGTCTTATTCAATAACCGATGGTGTTAGTGTGGTCGACGAATTCCTATCACTACTAAATACGATTCCAGAAACTGTCTTGGCAACGATTGCATTCGGTTTGATGATCACAGTAGTAATTGCTTCGCTAAATATTTCCAGAAAAAAACTTAGCTACGAGGCTTGGTATCTGGTTCATCTCTTAGGTTACGGTGCAGTGATGTTTGCCATTCCACACCAACTAATCATCGGCGTCGACATAGCCGGCATACCGATGGCACAGTATTTCTGGATCACGGCATATCTATTTGTTGCACTAAACATAATTTGGTTCAGATTACTTAGCCCAATCATTCTTTCTGCCACACATAAACTTGTAATTTCAAAAGTTGAATCTGAATCCAGCGACTCAGTTTCAATTACCATAACCGGTAAAAAGCTAGACAAATTTAATGCCGAATCCGGACAATTTTTTATTGTTCGGGTAATCAACGCGACTTTCTGGTGGCGTGCTCATCCGTTCAGTCTTTCAGCAAAACCAACTCCAGATAAATTCCGTTTCACTATTGGCAATCGCGGTGACGACACCAAATTACTGCAAAGCGTCAAGCCAGGTACGCGAGTTATTCTCGAAGGGCCCTACGGCGTATTCACCGAATCAAGAAGATCAGAAGAGAACGTCGTCCTTGTAGCTGCTGGCATCGGTGCACCGCCGATAAGAGCACTAGCTGAGAGCATTCAGCAAGGAAAGGTGGATATCATCTACCGAGTAAGAGACGCTGGGGATGCTGCGCTGCTAGATGAATTACAAGATCTTGCCGATGCACGTGGTTTCAAACTGCACGTTCTGGAGGGGAATAGAAGATCGGATTCTTCTTGGCTACCAACCAGTTTTGCAGAAAGCGTTTCTGATGAGTTAGCGTTACAAAATTTAGTGCCAGATATAAATAAAGCCGATGTATATATCTGTGGTCCCAAATCATTCAGCGATAGTGTTGCCTCCTGTTTGGAGCGTGTCGGAACACCAAAAAGTCGCATTCATGCTGAGGAGTTTGCCTGGTGAGAAAAACTACTCAAGTAATCATGGGTGCGCTAACCCTCGGCTCTGTCGTAACTGGAGTCCAGCTCGGATCTAACGCGAAAACACAAGAGTTTGTCCCGTCCCCACTTCCAACGGATAAGCCGACCACGGAGCCAACTCCGAGCGCTACTCCCACTAATACCCCGGCTCCCAAGCCACAACCACAGGTTAGTCGTACCTCTGACGCCATCTCCTATCGCTATGGGGTGGTCCAGCTAACCGTAGTCAAAAGCGGCAGCACAATTACCGACATAAGGCTCGACCAGGCAACAGCAACCAATGGTCGCTCCGCCGCATTTAACTATCTGGTGCAGGTAGCGCTGCAAGCGCAAAGCGCTAACTTTGACTCGTCGATGCTTACCGGTGCGACTTTCACCGTAGATGCTTTCACCCAAGCGCTAACCAACGCTTTGAATCAGTTCTGATGTCTGAGTTTCGACACAACGAAGAGTGCATGGGAACTGTGTTCCAGTTCTTTGGTAGATCGGATAGAGAGCCGACCAGCGCAATTGCCGAAGCGGTAAAGGTTCTTCATGAACTAGATCAAATCTTCTCCCTCTATAAACAAGCTTCACCGCTTAGTCGGTTAGCCCGAGGCGAAAGCTCGATGAGCGAATTACCGGAAATTGTTTCATTTGTCTGGGACGAGTGTCAAAGATGGGAAGATCGCACCGATGGTTGGTTTAGTTCTATGTCCGAAGGAAACATTTTTGATCCATCCGGCTTTGTCAAAGCTTTTGCAACAGTCCAGGCCGCCAATAAATTAAACGAACTTGGTGTTATTGATTTTGCTATCAACGCCGGTGGAGATATCTATCTAGCTCCAGGGATTTCCTCCGGCTTTCCAAAAAGAGTTGGAATTGCAAAAGCTGAATCGATAACTAATACAGTTAGCCCGTTGACGGTATTGGATCTCAGTGGATCGTACTATTTCGCGGTGGCAACTTCCGGAAATGCTGAACGCGGTGAACACATCTGGAACCCAAAGAACTACAGTTATGCAAATCAATTACAGCAGGTGACTGTCGTGGCTAAAGATTTGATTACCGCAGATGTTTTAGCCACTGCAATTTTTGCCTCCGGAGATCAAGCGCAAAGCCTAATTACAAAATTTGCCGAAGATGTAGAGGTCTTAGTAATCGATAAAGCCGGTGATAACTTTGCTACCCCTGGTTTCTCAAAGCTTGTGGCTCCAGTCTGATTGGGCAGGTTCTTTACCCTTAGGTAGGGCTACCGCCTTATCCCATTGACTTACCCAAGCGGGAAGCTTGGGTTCGACACCTGGCCAGCCGCCAAGCATTTGGTTAACTTCTTCCGGACTAGGTGTGCCCTTAGGAGATTTCAGAAATCTTAGTTTCACAACGGCCTCAGCATAGATCTCACGACCAACCACAAATCTTTGACCGATAAAAAATGCTTTGTCATCCCAGCCGATGATTTTTGTTTCAACTTCAAATCTCAACCACGGAGTTAGTGATTTTCTAAATGTGATGGTTTCCTGAACCACGACCGGATGGACTTTTAGTTTCTTTAGGCGCTGCCAAGTGTTTGATCTTTTCATCAAATCAAAACGTGCAAGATCCAACAAGGTCAGATAGATGCCGTTATTCATGTGGCGAAAAATATCGATGTCGCTTGGCCAAACCAGAAATGATCTGACCCCAACCTCGCTGACAGATAGGTTAGACCTATACCGCCAGCTAAGGTGAGACCAAATCAGCCGAAGCCAAAGTTTCATCGACTACCAGATTGAAACGCGCTTAGCCGGCTCCAACCACATCGCATCTTCTTCAGTGACGCCAAAGGCTTCATAGAAGGAGTCAAAGTTTCGAGCAACCTGGTTGCAGCGGAACTCGCTAGGTGAGTGTGGGTCGGTGGCCAAGCGTTGAATGGCGATTGCATCTCTTGACTTACCTCGCCAGATCAAACCCCATGATAGGAAAAAGCGCTGTGCTCCGGTCAAACCGTCTATTACCTCTGGCTCTTTGCCACCCAGGCTCATCAGATATGCCTTGTAGGCAATAGTGATGCCACCAAGGTCTCCGATGTTCTCGCCGATGGTAAGCGCTCCATTGACCTTGTAGTCATCGGATAAGCCATCCGGAGTCAGCTCGTCATACTGCTCAATCAGAATCTTGGTGCGATCTTCAAAAGCCTTTCGGTCATCCTCGGTCCACCAAGAAATAAGTGCACCATCACCGTCATACTTTGAACCCTGGTCATCAAAGCCGTGACCGATCTCGTGACCGATAACACCACCGATGCCGCCAAAGTTCACCGCGTCATCAGCATCCAAGCTGAAAAACGGTGGCTGCAAAATGGCTGCCGGGAAGACAATCTCGTTGAAGCCCGGGTTGTAGTAAGCGTTGACTGTCTGCGGAGTCATGAACCACTCGTCGCGATCTAGTGGAGCGCCGATCTTGGCAGCTTCCTTATCGGCCTGCCAGGCTGAAGCTCTGCGCACATTACCAACTAGGTCGTTGCGATCGATAGTCAGCGATGAATAGTCTTTCCACTTTTTCGGATAACCGATCTTTGGGTTGAACTTGGATAACTTGACCAGAGCTTTCTGCTTGGTCTCTTCGGTCATCCAGTCAAGGTTCTTGATTGATTCTTCGTAAGCCTTGATTAGCCACTGAACCAGCTCATCCATTCTTGCTTTGGCAGCAGGAGGGAAGTGCTTTTCAACATAAATCTCTCCAACAGCTTCGCCAAGAGTTGATTCAACCAATTGAACACCGCGCTTCCAACGGGCACGCATTTCTGGTTGACCGGTTAGCTTCTTACCGTAGAACTCGAATCTTGTGTTAACAAAGTCATCGCTTAGATAAGGTGCCGTGGAATTGATTACCTGCCACTTTAGCCAGAGCTTCACATTCTCGGCGTTGTCGGTATTGAAGACAGAGCTGATTCCCTCAAAGAACGATGGCATCATCACAACTGATTCAAAAAGGACATTGCCATCGAATTTCATTCCGGAAAGATATGAATCCCAATCAAAAGTTGGTGTCATCGCTTTTAGCTCAGCAAAAGTTTTTAAGTTGTAGGTCTTCTCGGCATCGCGTGATTCAACTACATTCCAGTGCTGCTTTGCTAACTCTGTTTCAAATGCCATGATGCGCTGTGCGGCGACGTCGGCTTGTTCCGCTGACCAGCCAGCTAGTTGGAACATCTTGGCGATGTATGGAACATAAGCATCACGGAACTCTGCATACTTCTCGTCGTGGTAGTAGGACTCGTCTGGTAGACCCAATCCACCCTGATACATATTCACCAAATAGCGCTCTGGGTTACCCGGATCATTGTTGACATAGAAGCCAAATAATCCGTTGACTCCACCGCGTTCAAGTTCTCCCATGATCCGAGTTAGATCGTTGAAGGTTGCCTTGTCGATGACATCTAGATCTGCTGCAAGTGGGGCTGCCCCTAGTTCATTCGCTCTTGCTTCGTCTAGAAAAGACCCATACATGTCACCGATCTGCTGGCTGACACCAGGTTTTGGATTGGCTTGTGCCTCTTCCAGAATGTCTTTGACAGCAGCTTCGGAGTCGTCACGAAGCTTATAGAAAGAGCCGTGAACCGCCTGATCTGCGGGGATTTCTTCATTTTCTAGCCAATGGCCGTTAGTGTGACGGAACAGGTCGTCCTGTGGGCGAGTGCTCTGGTCAAAACCGTGCTTATTGATTCCATTAATTTCAGTCATGGGCTTAATCCTACGACTTCTCCTAGGGCCTCAAAAATCCCTAATATTGCAGTTGTGGAACTTCAAAAAATCATCCTCTACTACGGGTTCACCCCGCTGGCTGACCCTGTCGCGGTCAAGCTCTGGCAGCAGGACCTCTGCGAGAGGCTTGGTTTGAAGGGCCGCATCCTGATTTCCAAGCACGGCATAAATGGCACCCTCGGTGGAGACATGTCCGCATTAAAGCAGTATGTAAAACTGACCAAGCAGTACCCCGGGTTTAAGAAGATTGACTTCAAGTGGTCAATGGGTACCGGCCAGGACTTTCCAAGACTAAAAGTTCGAGTCCGCAAAGAATTGGTGGCCTTTGATGCTCCGGATGCAATTGTGGTTACCGAACATGGAATTGCCAACGGTGGCAAACACCTTAAGCCTAAAGCCGTCGACAAACTAGTAGCCGATCGCGGCGATGAAGTGGTTTTCTTTGACGGTAGAAATGCTTTCGAAGCAAAAATCGGAAAGTTCAAAAACGCTGTCATTCCTGACGTGCAAACAACGCATGATTTCGTGAAAGAAATCCAAAGTGGTAAATACGATGACATCAAAGACAAAGCTGTTGTGACATATTGCACCGGTGGAGTTCGTTGTGAAATTCTCAGTGCAATCATGCTGGAAAACGGATTCAAAGAGGTTTACCAAATTGATGGCGGTATCGTTCGCTACGGTGAATCGCAAGGAGATAAATCACTCTGGGAAGGATCGCTTTACGTTTTTGATGATCGCTTGAATATAAATTTCACCGAAGATGCAAAAACTATCGGCGAATGTGAAAACTGTTCGGCACCAACATCAACCTTCCGAAACTGCACATCACTTGGTTGCCGCGATCTAATCCTGCTTTGCGATGAATGCGCCAAGGATTCTAAAAATTTAAAACACAACGACTCTCACACCAGAGGTAAGCGTCGCCAACAAGTTGGCTAAGAAGCAAAAGACCCCGGCTTAGCCGGGGTCTTTCACCTTAACCAGAGAGGAAAGGCTAGTTGGTTGCAGTCACCGTAACTGTCTGGGTTGAAACAACGCTGATAAGTGAAACCGAGTAGTTGCCTGCGTGCGGGAGGTTCAATGTGATTGTTTGCGAACCAGTGCCGGTAACAGGAACAATGAAACTGTGCTCTCTCGGTGCAGGCTTACCTGCAGGAGGAGTTGGTGCGTTGGCTGGACGAAGCTCAGTTACCAATAGCTGATAACTTCCGGTTTCCGGAACATCAACGGTAACGGTTTTTGTAAACAGGACATGCTTACCCTTCGGGCCATGACCGTGGTGGTGCTTACCCTTTCGGTGATCGCGATCACCAAACATTGGTGGGGTTGGGGTGGCGGTTGCCGAGCTAGTTGCTTTAGCGGTGGGCTTTGGCCCTGACTTATGAGCAAGCGCAGGAGAAGCGAATACCAAGGCTCCGATTGTTAGAACTGATGCTGCGGTTACTGCAACTTTGTTAGATTTTTTCATTAACTTTCTTTCATTTAGAGCTGATTCATAAACATTACGACTGTCGGCATCTCAAACTTTCCCATTTCAGCAACGGGACACCTTATTGGCAGGTTTTTATCAGATTGGTGCGCAAGGCGGGACTTGAACCCGCACGTTCTTGCGAACACTGGGACCTGAAGCCAAGATTGGCAGCGAAGCCGAACGGCTGCCTAGCCCGCCCTAGTGCTGGGGAGGCTTAAACTTGACCCATACAGATATAAGGAATCCCTTTTGAGTTTTATCGACCGCTTTGAAAAACGCCTGGAACGCTTCGTGAACGGGGCCTTTTCCAAAGCCTTCAAATCGCAAATCCAGCCGGTTGAAATTAGCTCAGCGATCAAGGCCAAGATGGATGGCACTGCGGCCGTGGTAGCCAAAGATCGCATACTGGCAGCCAATTCCTATACCGTCAGGCTCTCCCCGAGCGATTTCTCTAGACTCAAGCAACTCGGCGAATCGCTGCAGGGTGAAATAAAGCGGCAAGTTTCTAACCACATAAAAAAGCAGCGCTACCAGCTCTCCGGAGAGCTGAGTATTGCAATCGAGCCGTCACAATCGCTCAGCCTCGGTCAAGTTCAAATCAGCGCTGAAGGTTCCAAAGCTCCGGATCTTGCTCAAGTGAGTTGGACGCCAGCTCTTGATGTTGCCGGCAAGCGATACATGCTGGCTAAAGCTAAAACAACTGTCGGTCGCGATGCCAGCGCGGATATCCAGGTGGATGACGGTGGGCTTTCGAGAGTGCACTTCGCCATCAATTGGGACGGGACTAATGCCACGGTTGAAGATTTAGGTTCAACCAACGGAACTAAAGTTGCCGGTAGGAAAATAACCAGCCAAGCACTTGGCCCAGACACTGTAATTGATGCCGGTAGAACAGAATTTGTTTTTCGAGTAGTCGCAAAATCAGGTGATAGCAAATGAGTGAATTAGCGCTGTTTATTGTTAGGGCAGGCTTTTTACTTGTGCTCTGGCTTTTTGTTTTAGCAATCGTTGCAATTATTCGAGCCGATCTATTTAGTGAGCGAGTGCTAAGTAAAGTGGTGGAGAAAAATACGCCGACACCGCTGTCGGCCCCGACAACCGGGCTAACCACAGTGGGCGATTTTTCTTCAGCGCCGGGTTCAGCAAGCGTAGTCAGTTCGATGAATACTGTTCCGGACACAATAGTTATTATTGACGGGCCGCTTATCGGAACCGAATTGGTTATCGATCGACGCGAGATGCGAATTGGCCGAGCGCCAAATAGCGATCTTGTTTTAGATGACGACTATGTTTCCTCGCAGCATGCAAGATTACAAAAAGTTGACGAAGGTTGGGTTATCCAAGATCTGAATTCAACAAATGGAACCTTTGTTGATGGGGCAAGAATCGGAGCGCCGGTTACGTTGAAGCCGGAGATGCAAGTTCGTATCGGTAAAACTATTTTTGAATTGCGGAGCTAGCGATGGCTTTTAAATTTCTGGCTTCAGGTAAAAGTGATAAAGGTCGAGTTAGATCTAGTAATCAAGACAGCGGTTACGCCGGAAATAATTTATTTATTGTCGCCGATGGCATGGGCGGTCACGCAGGCGGAGATATCGCCTCTGCACTAGCAACACAAAGAGTTGCCAAAATTGATGACGTTTACCCGAGCAAGGTCAAAGCCGTAAATGCGCTTAGCGCTGAGATGGCAGAAGCAAATAAACAACTGGTGGATACGGTGGATAGCTTTGGTTATCTTGATGGCATGGGCACCACTATGGACGCCCTGTTATTTAGCGGCAATACCGCAAGCATTGTTCACATTGGTGACTCAAGAGTGTATTGGTTGCGCGATGGGGTGATGAGCCAGGTAACTAAAGACCACACCTTTGTTCAAAAACTCATCGACGCCGGCAGAATCACTCCAGAAGAAGCGCTGGTTCACCCAAGACGAAACGTCTTGATGAAGGTTCTCGGCGACAGTCAGCAGGAGCCAGAATTTGATGTTCATCACATTGAAATCCAACCAGGCGATCGCTTCTTGCTCTGCTCGGACGGGCTTTGCGGTGTAGTGCCAGAGCCAATCCTTGAAGAAAACATGAAGGTAACCAGCCTTGATGAAGCTACCGATTTGCTTGTGGCAGAGGCTAAAGAGTATGGTGCACCAGATAACGTCACAGTGATTTTGGTCGAGGTCCGCGAATCTAACGACAACTTGGCAAGCCAAAACATTACCTGGTTGGGTTCGGCGGCCAACGAAGTTGTAATTAGTCAAAGCGGAAGCAATAAATTCCTACAGATATTTAGTCGCATCAGCTTTTGGGAAGCCTTTAGAAAACGCGAACAGTTTCTATCAGAAAATGATCCTGGCTTTGCAAAGGCCCTTGATGAATTTGATGGCAAGGTGCGCTCCTGGAAATTACGCGGTCTAATTCTTTTCGCAATCATTGCGGCCATCGCTGGCGCAAGCATCTACGGCATCTACAGCTACACCCAAACTCGTTTTTACCTGGGTGTTGAAAATGGAAAAATAGCAATTTACCAAGGCATTAAAGAGAGCTTTGCTGGTTTCGGTTTTTCCAAACTTTATGAAGAGTCAACCATAGATGTAATAACACTTCCAGATTTTCAGCAAGACCTACTAGACAGAACTATTTCTGCAGACAGCCTTGAAGACGCCAGAGAAAAATTACAACAAATTATTGAGAGCGTCGGCAATGGTTAGAGCGGCGAGGGTGATGCCGGCTAAGCGCAATCTTGAATTAGTAATGCTGCTTTTCGGTTTTGGTTTATACGCTTTCGCGCTAAGCCAAGTTCAACTTGCCACGATTTTGATTCTTCGACCAGACGGTTGGTTTTTCTGGGCACTGCCGGTTTTAGCAGCATTTACATTTCATATGGTGCTTCGCTTTAGAGCAAGTGATGCAGATCCTATATTGCTGCCGATTGGCTTTCTACTAAATGCTTTAGGCATCGTAATGATCTACCGCCTTGATTTGGTAAAGCCACTAACTGCTTCTGATAGTGATGTTGCCTCAAGGCAGGTTATTTGGACAGTCGTTGCAATCCTGGTTGCCGCTACCGTGCTGTTTTTAGTTCGCACACACCTCTCACTTAGAAAATACATTTACACCGCTATGGCTCTGGGTGTTGTGCTGCTTCTGCTACCTTCGCTTCCTCTGATTGGTAGAACGGTAAGCGGTGCTACCCTTTGGGTTAATATCGGTGGTTTGAGTTTCCAACCAGGCGAGCTTGCCAAGATCGCCCTCTGTGTTTTCTTTGCCGGCTATCTAACTTCAAGAAGAGAAGCGTTATCGGTGGTCGGCCGAAAGCTCTACGGCATCCGCATTCCACCGGCTAGAGAAGTCGGGCCAATTGTCTTTATCTGGCTGGGTAGCCTTGCGGTTTTAGTGTTGCAGCGCGATCTAGGAACATCGCTACTTTACTTCGGCCTGTTTTTAGTGCTGATTTATGTCGCTACCGCAAGGGTGTTCTACGTATTTATCGGTTTGGTCATGTTTGTTGCCGGTGCCCTGGTTGCCTCAAGGCTGATGAGTTACGTCGGCGGAAGAATCGGTGGTTGGTTAGACCCGCTCAGCGAGCAGAATTACGAGGCCATCGGCGGCTCATACCAAATAGTCCAGTCGATGTTTGGGCTTGCCCACGGCGGATTATTCGGCACCGGCTTAGGTGGCGGATTGCCAAATATCGTTCCATTAGCCGAGAGTGATTTCATTGTTTCTGCTATTGGCGAGGAGTTAGGCCTGGTTGGGCTGTTCGCCCTACTGGTTCTCTATTTGGTGCTTGTTTCTAGAGCTCTTCGTATTGCCAACCTACACAGCGATGATTTCAGCAAGCTGCTTGCTATTGGACTTGGTTTTGTTATTGCCCTGCAGTTATTTATTGTGATCGGTGGAGTGCTGCGAGTTGTCCCGCTGACCGGACTTACCACCCCGCTACTAACCGCCGGTGGTTCTTCACTTCTAGCTAACTGGATCATCATCGGTTTATTACTTAGGTTGTCGGATACCATGCCCAAGGCTGGGACGGTGAGCGAATGACCCCGGAAATTAAACGCATCGCTAATTTGATCATGCTGATGTTCCTGAGTTTGTTCATCGCAGCCAGCGCCATGCAGGTGGTGAATGCTGATTCACTTAATAATGATTCGAGAAATCAACGAGCGGTTTACGACGGTTATAAAACACAGCGTGGTTCGATTCTGGTCGATAACAAACCGATCGCTGAATCAATCAAAACCTACGATGCCTATCACTATCTAAGAAAGTATTACTCACAGAAATACGCATCTCTTACCGGATACTATTCACTGTTTCAAGGTAGAAGTGGTTTAGAAAACTTTTTAGATAGTTCCCTGCGCGGAGATAACTCAGCGCAATTCTTTGAACAGGTAAATGCTCTTTTCTCTGGAAACCCGGTTACCGGAGCTTCTATCGAGCTAAGTATCGATGATGATTTGCAGCAAATCGCCTGGGATGCGCTGGGCAGGATGAAGGGTTCGGTTATTGCGATTGAACCAGCGACTGGAAAAATTCTGGCTATGGTTTCAAAGCCGAGCTTCGATCCGAATTTGCTTTCAACTCATATCGTTTCCGATGCGGCAGAAAATTACAAAAAACTAATCACTAGCGAGAATGCTCCGCTGGTGAATAGATCGGTTGATGCCCTTTATGCTCCTGGTTCAGTATTTAAGTTAGTTGTTGCCGCTGCCGCTTTCGAATCGGGTGAATACACACCAGAGTCAGTTTTACCAAACCCGAGAATCTTCACTCTGCCTGGCACTAAAACGGTAATTAGCAATTCTGGTGAGGGAAGATGCGGTGGTGCCAGCACGGTTTCAATTGCTACCGCACTAAGACTCTCCTGCAACGTGCCTTTTGCGCAGTTAGGTATTGCTCTGGGGCAAGACAAGATTGCTGAGCAGGCAAGGCTTTTGGGTTTTGGTGAGAGCCTCAGCATTCCGCTGAAAACTACTGCCAGTAGATATCCAGAGGATCTGGATTCGGCTCAGTTAGCGCTGACCGCCTTTGGGCAATTCGATGTAAGGGTAAGCCCGATTCAGATGCTTCTGGTTAGCTCAGCTATTGCCAACGGTGGTGTCGCCATGAAGCCATACTTAGTCGATCAGATATTCACGGCTAACCTGACGCTGCTTAGTGAAGCAAACCCTGAGGAGCTAAACCGCAGCATGTCCACCAGCACTGCAGAAAAACTAAAGAAGATGATGATTCAAGCAGTATCAAATGGAGTTAGTTCAAACGCGAGGATTGCTGGGGTAAAGGTTGCTGGCAAAACCGGAACTGCAGAAAACGGTGAGAGCGATCCCTATACTCTCTGGTTCACCGGATTTGCTCCTGCTGATAAACCGGCGGTGGCTGTTGTCGTAGTGATTGAAGATGGTGGTGGCTTAGGTCAGTCAGGTAGAGGCAATAGCCTGGCCGCTCCGATAGCTAAGAAGATTATGCAGGCGGTGTTAGACAAATGAATCCTGAAGAAGGAAAGATCTACGGTTCTCGCTACCGTCTAGTTAAAAGAATTGCTACCGGTGGCATGGGTGAAGTTTGGCAGGCACAGGATGAGATCATTCTTCGCCAGGTCGCCATCAAGATTTTGAAACAGCAGTATCTCGGAGATCCAGATTTCTTAGAGCGCTTTAGAACTGAAGCAAAGCATGCCGCGATGATAAATAACGATGGCATCGCCAATGTTTATGACTATGGCGAAGATGAGGGTAGTGCTTATCTGGTGATGGAATTGGTCCCGGGCGAATCGCTTTCCTCAATCCTGGAACGAGAAAAAACTCTTCCAGAACAACAGGTCATCTCAATAATTGCCCAAACCGCTCTGGCCCTAGATGCTGCTCACCGTGAAGGCTTAGTGCACCGCGATATCAAGCCCGGCAATTTACTAATCACCCCTGATGGTGCAGTGAAGATAACCGATTTTGGAATTGCTCGTGTTGCCAATCAGGCATCGCTTACGCAAACCGGTCAGGTGATGGGCACAGTTCAATACTTAGCTCCTGAGCAAGCAACCGGTAAGCCAGCAAGTGCATCGGGGGATATCTACTCGCTGGGAATTGTCGCTTACGAAGCTCTTTCCGGTCGCCGCCCATTCAAAGGTGAAAACCAGATGGCGATTGCGATGGCGCAAATAAATGAAACTCCACCGCCACTTCCAGAGGGGTTAGATTCCCGCTTAGTCAAATTAGTTTTGGACTGCATGGCGAAAAAGCCAGATCTAAGGCCAAGCTCCGCTTTGGAGCTAGCCGCCAGAGCAGAGGCTCTCCTAGTTGGTGGAGTAGACCCGATCCGTGTTACACCTCCAGTAGCTGATCTAGTCAGTGATGAGACGATGCTGATTGACACCGATACCAAGCCAACCGGCAAGGCACCGGCTATCTGGCCATGGTTGGTTTTGATTCTGATTCTGTTGGTAACCATCGGTGCTGTTTTCTGGGCTGGATTACTTGCTCCGAAAGAGCAAGTCAGTCCGAGCCCTAGCCCAACACCAACCGACACGCCTAGCCCGAGCCCGACACCAACACCGACTGAAACAGAAGAAACCGTCGCAGTGCTTCTAAGTAACTACCAGGGTCAGGATGTCTCACTGGTGGTGCCGCAACTTACTGCTCTCGGTTTGGAAGTCGAGCCGATAGCTGGAACAACGCTGCCGGCTGACGATCCAAAGATTTCCCAGGTTTATGACATTTCGCCACTTGGCAGTGTTCCGGTCGGTTCGGTGATTCAGGTTTACTACTACCAGCAGATTTATGACGAAAACACCTTGCCAAACCAATAAAGATAAACTGACTTAAGGGAATCAATTGAAAAGGAGCTTTGGTGAACGAGGGTAATCGCGTCATAGCCGGAAGATATGAGCTTGGTGCTCTTATCGGTCGCGGTGGCATGGCCGAGGTTTACTCCGGTATTGACACCAGGCTCGGTAGAACAGTTGCCGTCAAATTACTCAAAGCGGATTTAGCCGCCGATAGCACATTCGAGATTCGTTTCCGCCAAGAGGCCCAAGCATCGGCGAGGATGGCTCACCCAACCATTGTTCGTGTTTATGACGCCGGCGATGAAGTGAGCGTGGACCAAAATGGCGTTGAAAGACACCTGCCATACATTGTCATGGAATTGGTTCGTGGCGAAGTACTAAGAGATATCCTTCGCAGCCGAAAGCTAACGCAGCAAGAGACCATCGCTTACACCACCGGTGTGTTGACAGCTTTAGAGTTCTCTCATGCAGCCGGGGTGATTCACCGAGACATCAAGCCAGCAAACGTGATGATCACCGAATCAAATGCCGTCAAGGTGATGGATTTTGGTATCGCTCGTGCAGTTAGCGATTCCTCGGCAACACTTGCCCACACCAACGGCATTGTCGGCACAGCGCAATACTTCTCACCAGAGCAAGCTCGTGGTGAAACCGTTGATCTAAGAACAGATCTTTATTCAACCGGTGTATTGCTCTATGAGATGCTAAGTGGAAAGCCGCC
This sequence comes from Rhodoluna sp., assembly GCA_030831605.1. GTDB lineage: Bacteria > Actinomycetota > Actinomycetes > Actinomycetales > Microbacteriaceae > Rhodoluna. Next base: position 9,958 of record JAURKU010000012.1, on the reverse strand, counting down.
TTTCACCGGTGACACCGCAGTATCGGTTGCCTACCAACATGTCAGCGAGTCACCAATTCCACCATCGGTGATCAACTCGTCTGTTTCATTAGCGCTAGATTCTGTTGTTTTAAAAGCCCTCGCTAAGGATCGAGCAGCTAGATTCCAAACTGCAGCGGATTTCAGGGCGGCTTTGGCTCGTGCGGTTTCCGGTATTGCTACCCCGGCTTATCAAGATGAAGCTCAGCCACCAACGGCTCCGATGGCTCCGGTAATCGTAGAACCTGCACCAACGGTGAATATTCCAGAGCAAGATCCGTTTGAAACTCTGCTTGCCGAAGTTCGTGAAGAAACTGCTGAAGCGGTTAGAGCTGAACCGGTGACCACAGTTATTGATGAGGATGAGGACACCGAGTTATTAAGCCAATTAGGTTTTGAAACCGGTAAAACTCAGGTTGTTACTAGAGCAGCGAGAAAACGCAAGTTACGCGGCGAGAAGCCATCGACCGGATTGTTCTGGGGCATTGGTTCTGGTGCGGGTGTATTTGTTGTTGGCATGGTTATCTGGTTGATTCTTGGTGGTGGAGCTTTGCTCAACTTCGGTGGTGGCTCCGGTGGCAAGATTCAGGTTGCCTATGTAGTTGGTAAGACCTACGAAGAGGCATATACCACTCTTACAAATCAAAAACTTCTAGTTGATAAGCAACTTCAGCGAAGCGATAACATTCCGATGGGCATTGTTATTTCAACCGACCCTCCAGCGGGACAACAGGTGGGTATGAAAACTACCATCACAGTTTTTGTTTCTGCCGGTAAAGAGCAAATCCTAATGCCAGATTTAACTGGGCTAACCGAGCAAGAAGCGACGCTGAAAATAACTGAGGCTAAACTTTTCCTCGGCACAATCACCAGAGCAGACTCGGCAACCATCGCGCAAAATCTAATTATTTCTTCTGACCCAGCTGCCAACACCAGCATCCCAGCTGGTTCAACAATCAACCTAGTGATCTCAACCGGTTCGGTAATCGTGCCTAATGTGGTGAACCTGGACAAGATTGATGCGATTGCCCAACTAACGTCAGCTTCAGTTGGCTATCTGGTCACCACTCAGGTTGATTCGTCTTGTCTTGGAACGGCTGGAACAACTGTTATTGCTCAGTCAATCCAACCCGGCATCCAACCGCAACAGCAGACGATTATTTTGACTCTGCAATGCGTTAACTAGTTAGCGGTTTAGTAAAGGCTGAAGGGTTTTAGCTTTTTCTGCTGCTCCTACCAAGCCAATCGATTCCAACCAGTTACCAAGCATTTGATAGCCGCCTTCAGTTAAAACTGATTCTGGATGAAACTGCACACCGTAGATTGGCAGACTGGTGTGTTGCAGGCCCATGATCACGCCACCTTTGGTTTTGCTGGTGATCACTAAGTCCTCAGGGACAGTGCTTTCAACCACCGCCAGTGAGTGATAGCGGGTGGCAGTAAATGGTTGTTTGACGTTTTTGTAAACCAGGCTCTCATCGTGGAAGACTTCGCTGGTCTTACCGTGCATCAACTCTTCCGCGTTAGTCACGGTAGCGCCTAAGGCCTCGGCAATAGCCTGATGGCCAAGGCAAACCCCGAAAATTGGCATCCCGGTGGCAAGGGCTAGCTTGACCGTTGGAATGCTCAGCCCAGCATCTCTAGGGGTTCCGGGCCCTGGCGAAATCAAGACAGCGTCATATTTGCCAAGCAAGTCAGGCAAATCCTTCTCCGCTACGACATCGTTTCTGAGCACCTCGGTTTCTGCGCCGAGCTGACGCAGGTAGCCGTTTAGCGTATAAACAAAGGAGTCGTAGTTATCTAAAACCAGGATTTTGACCATCAGGTTTCTAAGCCTAACTGCTTTGGGTAGAATTAGGCCATGTCTGAAAATGAGAAGAAGTCATTCAAGTTACCAAAGCGTCCAAAAAAGCCTGCTGTTCCAGATTCAGTAAAGGCCAGCAAAGCTAAGAGCGGGAACGCGGCTTGGTTCCTCCCGGTAGCACTGACCCTAATGATTATCGGTCTACTTTGGATCATGGTTTACTACATCAGCCAGACGCTATTCCCACTAGGTAGTGGCACACCGTTTGATATTGGTGCAAGCAACATCATCGTAGGTTTTGGTTTGATGATGGTTGGCTTTTTTATGCTTACTCGTTGGAAGTAATTAGCGACTAATAAATTGGTGGCATCATTTGATTGCCGTAAACCCATAAAGAAATTAGCGCTAGAACCAGTAGCGCAATCGAAGATAAAAGCATTACTCGCTGATCAGGTCTACTGAATCTGGTGTATGCAACCGCGACTAGAGCTCCGAATATAAATCCACCGAAGTGCGCTTGCCAGGCTATGCCTGGCAAGAAGCTAACCACTACGTTGATTACCAAGATAATAACTATTTGGCTGGTATCTAATCTGAGCGCTCGAAGGTATATCAGATAGGCCCCCATCAAACCAAAGATGGCCCCGCTTGCACCAACCACCACCGAACCTAAATCGCCGAAGATGAAAAAACCCATGCTGCCACCGAATATGGCAAGTAGGTAGAGCAGTGAGAATTTGAGCTTGCCGAGCATTGGTTCAAGGAGTGTGCCTAGGACAAAAAGCGAATACATGTTAAACAGAATGTGAGTAAACATCGCTTGCGAGTGGACAAAAGCTGAGGTGAATGCTCGCCACGGTGAACCAAATTCGATGCCCTGACCAATTCTCATAAAAGCAAACATCTCAATTATCGGAACACCGATTTGCTGGAGTATGTAGACGCCGGCATTGATACCAATCAAGGTCATCGTTATTGGTGCGCGAGAAAAAAGTGATTGCTGGAATCTAGGGCGGATGACCTTTACTTTGTCTTTAGCGTCTTCTGGACATAAAAAGCCAACTGCTCCCGGTGTTGAACACTCTGGACAGATGTATCGATCGCAACGCTGACAGCTCACACCGGTTTCTACGCCGGGGTGTCTGTAACAAGATTCCATCTAAGCCTCTACTGGCTCAATGCTGATTGAATTGATGACTACTGCATCAACTGGTCTATCCATCTGACCGGTAGGCACTGCAGCAATCTTGTCGACAACTTCCTTAGAATCTGCTTCAAGCACTTCGCCAAACACTGTGTGCTTTCCATATAGCCATTCTGTCGGGACTACTGTGATAAAAAATTGTGAGCCGTTAGTGCCGGGTCCAGCATTAGCCATGGCTAATTTGTATGGTTCGTTGAAATTCAGTTCGCTGATCTCATCCTTGAAGTTATATCCGGGCCCACCCATGCCGGTGCCTTCTGGGTCTCCACCTTGGATCATGAAACCGGAGATTACTCGGTGAAAAACAACGCCGTTATATAATGGCTTGCCGTTGTTGGCTTCTTTACTGCGCGGATGGACCCAGTTCTTGGACCCGTCGGCTAGACCAATGAAGTTGGAGACGGTTTCAGGGGCGTGCAGGCCATACAGATTGACCTTAATATCCCCGTGGTTAGTGTGAATAGTGGCTACGTGAGTGTGTGCTGTCATGCATCTATTCTCCCATGTTGATCTAATCGATACTCAAAATCCCAAATGTCAGCGGTGACTTCTAATATGATGGGAACGTTCCCGCGTGGGGATGTTTTGGCCCTTAACAGAATTTGGGGGAGATATGAAACTAGAGATACACGCTAAGCGCGGTCCGATTCTTGATGCTAAAAAGAAGGCAGTAGTCGCCCGCTTAGAGTGCCACGAACCTGGAAGCTTAAAAGTTCATGTTCAGATGGGCACACCGGCTGAGGCTTTGGCTGAACCTTTGAGGCACTTCCTGCAGCCAGACACGCTCAATCACGTCATCAACCTATGGGCCAATCCCGATCACTGCCGCGAATTTGAAGAAGATGAAGACGGTAGAACTCTGATTATCCGCGATTGCGCTTAGGTTTGGCCGGCCAACCTAAAGCTCCAACTGCCTTTAAAAGCTCTTCTGGAGACACCTTTAGTTCTTGACACAGCCTGCCTATGGTTCCTGAGGGGATTTCCCGCTCTAGGTGGAAATAACGACTGAGACTCGATTTTTGCATTCCTGTCGCGTTGGCAAACTGATTTAGGGATTTATATCCGCGCGCTTCGTACTTTGTAACGAACCAATTCCATGCAGATTCAATGTGCTCTGCACTCTGCTTTTGTACCATTTATATCTTTACAACCTGACCTAATAAGCCCCATGCGCTTGCATCCACTTCTAATCTAAGTGCACTTAAACGGGAACAGCAAGATTGTCATCACTTTATCAGCAATTAGCTAACGCTGATAAATTTCACCAAAACCCTCGAATGCGTGAACTCGGATGTAATCGACCAAAAGTTTATTCGAAGCTGATAAATCTGGTGCGAGTTCTCCACCAAGGTTTCCACCAACAGCAAGATTCAGGAGCATGGAGAACGGTTGGTTGTAGACCCATTGACTAGGCGCAACATCGCTGTTTTTTGCCACAAAGTAGGTTTCGCCATCGAGCTGCCAAGATATTTGATCCGGTTTCCAACAGATACCAAATTCATGCCAGTCCTCAGAAAGATCAACCGTGCTTATCTTTTTGCCGCCACAGCCGTGATCGCCAAAATAACCTGGGCCGTGCAAAGTGCCAAGTGCTTCGAGGGGTGCCTTGCCAACCCATTCCATGATGTCTATTTCACCAGCCAACGGCCAGCCTTGGGTGTCCATCTGTTCACCAAGCATCCAAAATGCTGGCCAAAGCCCCTTACCGGTTGGGACTTTTGCCCTAATGGTTATTTGACCATATTGAAAATAGACCTTGTTTTTTGTCACTAGCCGAGCGCTGGTCCACTGGATAGGGCCGTAATAGGCATCGCCTGCGCTACCATCCGTGATTTTTCTAGCCTCGAGCTCTAATTGACCGTATTCATTTATAAAAGCGTTTTCCTCGGTATAAACCTGCAGTTCGTTATTACCCCAACCGGGTATGCCGTAGCTTGAACCATCCCCTAAATCTCTAGCCCAGGTTTCTGGGTTAGGAGCTGATCCTGCAGGGAGGTTGAACTCCTCTGACCAAATGAGGCGCGAGTTAGACAAAAAATCACCAGTTTCTGACAGATTCCTACCAAGCCTAGCGTTGCCAGTAAATCCCAGTAGGCTGAATTTACTGTCATAAACAAGGTTTCTTAGACAGAAACCTATAAAGATAGTTGTAAGGAGGCTTTCATGAAAGCAAAGAGCATGGCCGTACTAGCTCTAGTACTTGGCGGAATGTTTATAGGTACAGGTAGTGCCATGGCCGAGGATGACATCGCGATCTTGCCCAAGCCAGTTTGTGCGGAAAACGAATACATGGAATTTGATGAAAACGGCGAGTACTTCTGCACTGAAGTAGCTCCTGATTCAGGTGAAGAGACACCTGGTGTGATCGATTCTTGTTGGGTAACTGAAGATGGCGTCGATGTTTGCGCTAGAGGTTTCGTAACCGGTGAAGAGCCCGAACCAATTGATGAAACTTGTACCACAACCATCAATGAAGATGGCACGGAGAATTTCATCTGTGCTGACTGGATGTCGTCAACCGGCATGGTTCCCGATGGTGGGGTTCTAAACGGCGAACCTAACGAAGACGGCCTGATCATGGAAAAGACATTGATGTCAACTGGAGTCCAAGATTCAACTACCGGTACTCTCGCCTTCCTAGGTTTGTTCTTTGGGCTTGTTGGTGGCGCAGCTATCGCACTGAACAAAAAATCTGTAAAGAAGTAGTTTTATCCCGAACCAATAACAACCGCAATCATTACTGATTGCGGTTGTTATCTTTAACAGGTGTCTGAAAAGCTAAGAGCGACCAGTCAGCCGGGTTTCATTAAGTTCTGGATAGGTCAAACCGTAAGTGCTTTTGGCTCCCAAATTAGCGGCCTCGCTCTTCCGGTAATTGCTGTGACGTTGCTTAGCGCAACAGAATTTCAAATGGGTCTGCTTGGCGCTGCAAACACTTCCGCATTTCTGATTTTCGGCTTACTAGCTGGTGCCCTAGTTGATCGTTGGATCAAACGAAGGGTAATGATTGTCGCAGACTTAATCAGAATGATTGCCATCGGCTTAATCCCGCTGCTGTGGTTTGCCGGTGTGCTCAATGTCTACCATTTGATTGTTCTAGGTGCGGTGATATCGATCGCCAGCGTATTTTTCGATGTCTCGTATCAGAGCTACATTCCAATTTTGATGCCACGTGAATATATCGGTGTTGCCAATTCCAGATTGGAACTAACTTCGCAAATTTCCGGTGTAGCAAGTCCCGGCATCGTTGGCTATTTACTAACCCTGATCAAGGCGCCGGTAATTCTTATCTTCGATGCAATAAGTTTCTTGGTTTCAGCGATTAGCTTGCTCTTAATCAAAGACCGCGAAGTTCCAAAACCGAAAACAGATCGTCGTCCAATCAACCAAGAAATAGCTGAGGGCCTCAAGTTTGTCTGGAACCAAAAACTAATTCGTGCCATCTCTTTCACAACCTCAATAAGTAACTTGTTTGGAACTATTAGTGGAACGCTGTTTGCCATCTACTTTTTCCGCGAGAGCTACCTTGGTTTCAATGCCGCCGCCTTTGGTCTACTCACCGCTGTTGGCAGCGTCGGCGGACTGCTAGGAGCCGCCGGCACGCCAAAACTAATTAAGCTTCTTGGTGAGGGTCCGCTAATTGTGCTCTCGGCTATCACCAGTGGCCTAACTGCTTTACTGGTGCCGCTTTCCTGGTATCTTCCTAGAGAACTAGCGCTACCGGTTCTTCTGGTGAATACATTCATGACCGCCTTTACTGTGCTCACCTATAACATCACGCAGGTAACCGCGAGACAGCGATTGTGCCCTGAGGCCCTACTCGGGCGCATGAACGCTTCGATTCGGTTTATGGTTTGGGGTGTGATGCCAATAGGTGCTCTGATCTCAGGTAGCTTGGGTGAAATTCTAGGGGTTGTCCCAACCATGACTATCGGAGCGATTGGTGGCTTGTTTGCTGCAAGTTTCGTCTTTTTCTCACCAATTAGATCAATGCGTGAGATGCCAAGACTTGAGCAGAACTAAATTACTTCCCTGCTCATCAACCCAATTTGATTGCCTTCAGAGTCCTCAACGAATGCTAACCATTCATTGCCTGGTGTATCAAAAACACCATTTGGATCTGGAAAGACGATGTGTGGTTCACTGCTGATTGCGAATCCTCGCGAGCGAAGATCTGCAACTGTTTCTCTCACATCAGAGACCTCTAGATAAACAAGAGATGCCGGGCCACCTATTTCAACTAGCAGTCTGGTGCCGCCTAGATTATAAAAACAGAAACCTGGTGGGTTAAAGACGGCTGTCGGCTCCATGCCCAGTAGGCGAGTATAGAAATCCTGGGCTCTTTCGAAGTCCCTACAGCCAATGGCTATTTGACGAATCTTCATGAACCTAAAAATACACCAAGAGATGGGTTGTAGATTTGACTAGTGGCAAAAAGTCAATCTCTGAGATCGTTCAATCACCGTAATTTCAGAGTGCTCTACCCGGCCAACGCTCTGTCCAACATTGGTACTTGGGCTCAGCGCGTTGCTCAAGACTGGCTAGTTCTAGAACTTACCAATAATGATGCTGCGATGTTAGGTCTGGTAACCGCCGTTCAGTTCTTCCCTTCGATGATCCTTAGCCTCTATGGCGGTTTACTAGCCGATCGCTTCAGTAAAAGGAAACTGCTTTTTATCACTAATGCCGGTGCAGGCCTAGCTTCATTGGGGCTTGGCTTGCTAGTTGTTTCCGGTGCGGTCGCGCTCTGGCATGTGTTCTTATTGGCATTTATAGTTGGTGTCTTTTCTGCCGTTGATTCACCGATCAGGATCAGCTTTACCAGCGAATTGGTCGGTAAAGATGATCTAGCTAATGCGGTTAGCCTGAACTCGGCTAATTTCAATGCCGGAAGATTGATTGGTCCTGCACTTAGTGGATTTCTAATTGCTGCATACGACACCGGACCTTCCTTCATCATCAATACAGCCAGCTACCTGGTGATGATTTTCACTTTGCTGTTTATTAGAGACAAAGACCTACACATCACTGTTCGGCCAAATAAGGAAAATAAGCTCGGCGAAGCATTCAGATATGTTTTGGCGCGAAAAGACCTGGTCCTAGTTATGCTTACGGTGTTTTTCACCACAACCTTTGGCTTGAACTTTCAGATTTTTATCGCACTGATGTCTACTAAAGAATTTGGCTTAGGCCCACGAGAGTTTGGCACCTTGGGAACTATCCTGGCCGTTGGCTCACTTAGCGGAGCGCTAATCGCAGCGAGACTAGAAAAACATCGAACAATACAAAACATCTTGCGCGGGGCTTTCTTATTTGGGCTTCTAATCGTCGGTTCAGCCTTCCTTCCAAATGTTTGGGTCTATGGGGCTGCGTTACCGCTTCTAGGAGCTACCGTGCTGTTGACTCTGATTTCTGCAAATACCTACGTTCAGAGCCATACCGACAGCAATATGCGTGGACGAGTTATGGGGATTTACCTGATGATCTTCATGGGTGGCACACCGATAGGCTCCCCGCTAGTTGGCTTTATGGCAGCCGCATTTGGAATCAGAGGGGCGATTGTGGTTTGTGGAATCATTGTTGCGGTTGCCGCGTTAATTATCCGTAGACAATATATAAGTTTCAGAGCAACTGAAAAATAAATTCGGTAATTTCTTCGCCGCGAGCATTTGCGTAATACCTGTCGGTGCCGCTCTGTTGGAATCCATTTTTAGTCAAAACCTTTGCAGAGGCTAAATTATCAAAAGCACACCTGCCCTCCATCGGACGAGTGAGGTCAAGTTTTAGAAATTCGGCGACTGCCTGGCTGGCGTAGCTCTTACCGCAATGTTCAATTCCAAACCAGAATGTTAGTTGCCTAACACCATCAAGTGGCCAACTACCAACATTTCCCACCGTAACCCCATCGACGACTACTGTTCTATTGATGATCTCTGGGTTAGCTAAGATTTTCTGCCAATGCAGTAAATGGGCCTGATAATCGCTTAGGTCTTCGTTGGTGAAGGCGGCTTGCCAAAGTTGCTCTTTGTTTTGCATAAACCCAAAGAAGGTTTCGATATCATCCTGGGTAACCAAGCGGAGTTCTATTCGCTAAGCCTTTCAATTTCAGCATCAATCGCGGCTTTAAATGCCCCCATCTCTTCATCTGAAATCGGTCCATACTCGAAGGTGTAGTCGTAAGCTTCGCCGTCGGCTGCAGTAATGATGCCCTCTGCAACTGTGAAGATGGTGTCCTGCATGACGTTTTCTTCCTCACCCCAAACTCTTTGACTCCAGGTGTATGTTCCGTCAGCGTTTAGCTTGATGCTGTGCTTGTAGTCACCTGAATTAGTCTGGTTAGCTTCTTCCATCATGGAGATTAGATATCCCGGGCTGCAAACGCTAAGTTCCATTTCATAAATAACTTGAGGTTTACCCGAAGGGTCAAAATAAACTGCGCTGTAATCCTGATATGCGTTTGATTTAGCTAACGCGATGATCTTGGATCCATCACCTACTTTTTCAACGATGTTTTCAGTTTGCGCTTTCGCACACGAATCAGCGGCGATCGCGAGGAACTCTGCTTCGATTTGGGCTTGTGTCTTAGTGTTCGTTGGATCTGGGCTCGGCTTAGCCTCTGGAGTCGAACAGGCACTTAGGCCAATCAACATAACTGCAATGGTTGGAATGATCGTTAGGGTTTTGCGTACTGAGAACATGTGCTTAGCCTAATCAAGAACCGCGCTGCGAGATAGTTCAGAAACTTTTCAGGCCTTAAAGAAAAATCACCTCCCTTGCGGAAGGTGATTCTCGTGGAGACTAGGGGGGTCGAACCCCTGACCCCCTGCTTGCAAAGCAGGTGCTCTACCAACTGAGCTAAGTCCCCATTCGGAAGCCATCTCGGTGAGAGTGCTTCCTGGTGGGCCTAGGAGGACTTGAACCTCCGACCTCTT
>JAURKU010000011.1 GCA_030831605.1 Rhodoluna sp. | reverse complement strand
CGAAGCTATTTCAAAAAACTTCCCGTTGGCCAATCAAGGTATCGCCTCACACATGGCTAATCTCGTCTCGCTTGCCGAGTTGATTGGGCTAACGGCAAACCATCAGGTGGCCAGTTGGTATAAGCCTCTGATGCAGGGGGAAATTGAATTAGCCAAATCTCAAATTGCCAAGCAGATGCCTAAAGTGCAGAACCGATTAATCCTGCAGGCCGACCTAACATTGATTTCGACCGGGCCACTAGATACAAAAACGGAACTTACTCTTCGCCGCTTCGTTGATATTGAGCGTATCGGGGTTGCTTCAAGTTACCGTATGAGTTCGCTCAGTTTGAGCTACGGTATGGAAACTGGCTTAACCGAAAGCGAAATTAGAAAAATGCTTTTGGATCTAACCGGAAAGGACTTGCCGCAACCGGTCGACTACCTGATTCGTGAAACGGCAAATAGATTTGGGCGGCTAGCTCTTAGACAATCGGTTCAAGGAACTGTGTTGGAATCAAATGACAGAGTTTTGCTGACTGCAATTTTGAACGATAGTGAACTAAAGGCATTGAGTTTTCAAAAGCACTCGGAGAAAAGTTTGATAACTAATTTTGATCAGGAACTGGTTTACTACCAGATGCGTGAAAACAAATATCCGGCGGTAGCACTAAATCAAGCTGGCGAGATTATTACCAGTTGGCTCAGTGAACAAGGTTTCGAACAAAAGCCAGGCCGTCACTGTGTCGGTGATGATATTCGGCGTTGGCGGGAACACGATAAGCGCATGGGTGAGAACCCGCTTGGCGATGACATCATCAGAACTTTAGAACTGGCTATCAAAAACAAGGGAACAGTTCGGGTAAGCATCACCGATAAGAAGGTAAAGCGAGAATACATAGTTGAACCGACTGGCCTTGCTAATGGTCGATTGCGGGCTAAGGACAAAAAGGCCGATTGCGAAAGAGTGCTTCCGTTGGCCAGCATAACCAGTGTGGCCATAGGCTAAAAGGATGTCTACTGGACCACTAATCGTGCAGAGCGATAAGACAGCACTGCTGGAAACCGATCACTGGCAAGCCTCAGATGCCAGGCACGACTTGGCAATCTTCGCTGAATTAGAGCGAGCGCCGGAGCATATTCATACTTACCGGATCACCAAGTTAGGTCTTTGGAATGCCCGAGCAGCCGGCCATGACAGCAGCTATGTGCTCGGGGTCTTGGATAAGTATGCGAAATTCCCAGTGCCACCGAGCATTCGACTGGATATCGAACAAACTATGGCCCGCTACGGAAAACTCGTTATTCGAAAAAACAGCGAAGGCCAGCTTGAACTTCACTCGGCGGAACCGGCCGTGATGCTTCAGGTAATTCAAAACCGCAAGGTAAAAGACTTGTTGATTGATAAGACTGAGGAAGGCTCTTGGCAAATTGCCGAATGGGCAAGAGGTCAGATTAAACAAGAACTACTAAAACTTGGCTGGCCAGCTGAGGATCTAGCCGGTTTCGCACCGGGTAAAGCGCATGAAATTGAATTAGATAATTCTGCATGGTCGCTACGTCACTATCAGGAGCAGGCGGTTGATCGTTTCTGGGAAGGTGGCTCTGGAGTTGTCGTGTTACCCTGCGGTGCCGGGAAGACTTTGGTTGGGGCTGCTACCATGGCAGTTGCTAAAACCAACACTTTGATTTTGGTGACCAATACCGTTTCGGCAAGACAGTGGAAGGCTGAACTTCTAAAAAGAACCAGTTTGACCGAGGAAGAGATAGGCGAATACAGTGGTTCGGTCAAGCAGGTTGCACCGGTCACTATCGCCACTTATCAGATTCTCACCACCAAGAAACAAACTGAATACTCGCACCTAGCGCTACTAAATAATAGTGACTGGGGGCTAATTATTTATGATGAGGTTCATCTTCTTCCCGCTCCTATCTTTAAGATGACTGCCGATCTGCAGGCGAGAAGAAGGCTGGGGCTAACGGCCACCTTAGTTAGAGAAGACGGCAAAGAAGGTGATGTATTTTCCCTAATTGGACCAAAACGTTTTGATGCGCCTTGGAAAGAAATAGAAGAGCAAGGTTATATCGCACCGGCAAAATGTTTCGAGGTAAGAATTGATTTGCCCGAAGATGAGCTGATGGAATACGCGATAGCAAATACCGAGGACAAATATCGCCTAGCCGCCAGTTCGGCTAGAAAGATTCCGGTAATTAGGAAGATTCTAGAAAAGCACCCAACCGAGCCGACTTTGATTATTGGCCAATACCTAGATCAACTCCACCAGGTGGCCGAGAGTTTAGAAGCGGATTTGATTACCGGTGATACTCCGGTCGATAACAGAGAAAAACTCTTCGCTGATTTTCGCGAGGGTAGGATTTCTGTTCTGGTGGTTTCTAAGGTGGCTAACTTCTCAGTGGATTTACCGGAGGCGTCACTGGCAATACAGATATCCGGTTCTTTTGGCTCTAGACAAGAAGAGGCGCAGAGGCTGGGAAGGCTACTTCGTCCTAAGGCAGATGGTCGTTCGGCTAACTTCTTTACCCTGATTACCCGAGATACCGTGGATCAGGATTTTGCCCAGAATAGGCAGCGCTTTCTAGCCGAGCAGGGCTACGCCTACGAAATCCTCGATGTTGGGGATATTTAACTCTCAGGTAACACTCAGGCTAAACTCAGTCTTTAGTTAGGCTTAACTGAAAGATTTGAGCCATGAAAACACCACGCGTACTCATCGTCGATGACGAGAAGAACATCAGAGATCTGCTCGAAGCTGGTTTGAAATTTGCTGGCTTCAGCGTTTACTCAGTCGGCACTGGTGCCGAAGCCGTTAGTGTCGCAGAAAAGTCCAAGCCAGATATTTTGGTGCTAGATGTGATGCTTCCTGACCAATCTGGATTCTCGGTCACTACCAAGCTAAGGTCGATGCAGATCGATGTCCCGGTGCTTTTCTTATCTGCCCGTGATGATCGAAGCGATAAGGTCACCGGCCTTACCGTCGGTGGCGATGACTACATGACCAAGCCTTTTTCAATTGATGAGGTAATTGCCCGAATCAACGCGATTCTGCGCCGCACTAAAAAGCGTGAAACAGAAGACAGCATCCTAGAAGTTGGTGAGATAAGAATCAACCAGGATGCCCACGAGGTCTTTGTAAATGGGAAGGAAATCGAACTATCCCCTACCGAATACAAACTTCTAAGATTCTTGATGACTAACGCCAACCGCGTGATGAGCAAAGATCAGATTCTAGATCACGTCTGGGAATATGATTTCAACGGCGAGCAAGGAATTGTCGAAAGTTATGTCTCCTACCTGCGTAAGAAAATCGATCCACTGAGTAAAAATCAGTTGATTCAGACTAAGCGCGGAGTCGGCTACATGTTCAGAACTTATAAGAACGACTAATGGCTAAGACCAAGACAAAGAAAGCAGTCGAAAAACCAGCTGGAATGTTTTGGTCTCGACTGTCCCTAAAGACCAGGGTGACAGCAACCTCGGTTATTGCTCTAGCTCTGCTACTTTCTGTTTTTGTTCTCGGTGCGGTTGCTTTCTTTCGAAATGACATTCAGCGAAGCACCGATGAAACGCTGGTGCAGAGCGCCAGAATATTATCGGATACCGATCCGCTCACTGTTCGGGAGCGATTGAGAGCCGGGGATATCCCGTTACCGGCCTTGCCTAGTGATTACTACATCGCCTTTCTTGACCCAGATGGAGTGCTGTTTGTCGGTTTCGTATCCTCCGCAATCGGGGAGCGACCAGTTCCGAATCTTTCCGAATTCAAATACCTATCGGTAATCGCGCTAAAAGGTATGCCGATTACCGCAGACATTGCCAAAGGCTCTGGCGATAAGCCCCAAGAGTGGCGCATGGTGGCACTTCCACTAAAAGATGTGAAGGGGTCCGTGGTGGTGGCCGTTCCAACTACCTACGAGCAGGTTCTATTGAGCCAGTACCGGGCCATTGGGCTGGGTTTTAGTGCTCTACTTTTGATTACTATTGCCGCGGCTGTTTGGCTAAGCGTTAACTTTGCTCTAAAGCCGCTGCGCGAGGTAACCACCGCTGCCGATGCAGTGCGGGAGGGAAAGCTAGATTCTCGGTTACCACAAATAGAAGGGCAAACCGAAATAGCGATTATCAACCGATCGCTGAATGAGATGTTGGACTCAATTGAAAACTCACTGAAGGACCGCAACCGGACAGTCAAGCGGATGAAGGAATTTGTGGCTGACGCCAGCCACGAACTGAGAACTCCACTGGTAACCCTTCGCGGATATGCGGAGCTTTATCGTAAAGGCGCTTTCAAGAAAAAGGCTGAGGTTGATAATGCCATGTCCAAGATCGAAGCTGAAGCGCTTCGAATGTCATCACTGGTTGAATCGCTGCTCGCCCTAGCCAGGTTGGATAATCAGGGTAGCCTGCACATTACAAAAACCGATGTTCGAAAACTAATCCAAACCGTAACCGACAACCTCCGAGCGGCTTTTCCCGATCTCCAGATAACCATTGCCAACTTGAATGGCAAAGTTTTATCAGAAAAACTAGATTGGAAGATAGATGAATCTGCTATGACCCAGGTGCTGACAAATCTATTGAATAACGCTCGAGTCTTTGCTGGAGAAAAACCAATTGAAGTCTCTCTTGGTGTTAGAAATCAGGAATTAGTCATTGAAGTAATCGATCACGGCCCAGGTATTGCTAAGCAACTGCGCGGTAAAGTTTTCGAGCGTTTCTATCGAAGCGATAATTCTAGAAACCGAGATGCCGGAGGCTCTGGCCTTGGACTTGCAATTGCTAAGTCATTGGTGCAAGCGCACGGTGGCCGAATCGTCGCCGATGAAACTAAAGGTGGCGGTGCTACCTTTAGAGTAAACCTTCCTAACTAACAATTTTTAAGCATTAGTTAGTTATCAACAGTTCGGCTAAATCCTAAAATCAATTGCTTTTACTGCGCTTTGATTGTTTGCCTAAGGAGGTAAACACATGGCCCAAATACAAGTAGACAGCGAACAAGTTCTCGCTGCCAACAGCACCATTCAGGCAACAATCGCTAAAGTGCAAAGCGAAGTAGATGCACTGCATTCACAACTTTTGCGATTGCAAGATGTCTGGCGCGGTTCAGCATCAGCTAGCTTTCAGGAGCTAGTTGGCAGATGGAAGATCACTGCAACAACAGTTGACAACCAGCTCGGCGAACTCGGCACGGCACTTCGCATTGCTGCCCATCAATACAGTGAGATTGAAGCTGCTAACCAAAGGCTATTCATCTAAGTTCACAGGTGGATGCGTAAAGGGGTGGAACCTTATGGTTCCACCCCTTTTAGCCGGAGCGATTCTCGGCTAAGTTTTAGAAATCCATTCCTGGACCAGCTTGCATCTGCGGTGCAGCCGGCTCCGGCTTGTCCGCAACTACAGCTTCGGTGGTTAGGAATAGACCGGCAATCGAGGCAGCGTTCTGCAGCGCAGAGCGAGTTACCTTGACTGGGTCGTTGATGCCGGAAGCGAGCATGTCAACATACTCACCGTTGGCAGCGTTTAGACCGTGACCGGCAGGTAGATTAGCTACCTTCTCGGCAACAACCCCTGGCTCCAGGCCAGCGTTTAGGGCGATCTGCTTTAACGGCGCGGAAATGGCTACCTTGACGATGTTGGCACCAGTTGCCTCATCTCCAGTTAGTTTTAGGCTGTCGAAAGCGGCCTTACCAGCCTGAATTAGAGCAACACCACCACCGGCAACGATTCCCTCTTCAACGGCTGCCTTGGCGTTACGAACGGCATCTTCGATGCGGTGCTTACGCTCTTTCAGCTCAACCTCGGTCGCTGCTCCAGCACGGATCACAGCAACACCACCGGCTAGCTTGGCTAGTCGCTCCTGAAGCTTCTCGCGGTCGTAGTCACTGTCGGTGTTGGTAATTTCGCGACGAATTTGCTCAACGCGACCGGCAATCTGGTCCTTCTCACCAGCTCCATCAACAATGGTTGTCTCGTCTTTGGTGATGACCACCTTGCGAGCGCTACCTAGCATGTCTAGGGTTGCGTTTTCTAGCTTTAGACCTAGTTCCTCGGTGATAACGGTTCCACCGGTCAGAATTGCGATATCCTGCAGCATTGCTTTGCGTCGGTCACCAAAGCCAGGTGCCTTAACTGCAACGGAGCGGAATACACCACGCATCTTGTTCAAAACCAGTGTTGCCAGTGCTTGACCTTCAACATCTTCAGCGATGATCAAAAGCGGCTTACCGGATTGCATTACCTTCTCAACAATTGGAACAATTTCAGCAACTTGAGACACCTTGCTGTTGGCAATTAGGACAACTGCGTCTTCCAAAACAGCTTCTTGGCGGTCTGGGTCAGTTACGAATAGACCAGAGATGAAACCCTTGTCAAAACGCATACCATCGGTAAGTTCAAGGTTGATACCGAAGGTGTTACCTTCTTCAACTGTTACAACGCCCTCGTTACCGACCTTGTCGATTGCATCAGCGATGATCTCACCGATGACGGTATCTCCTGCTGAAATCGATGCGGTTGCCGCAATCTGCTCCTTGGAAGAAACAGGCTTTGCTTGCTTGAATAGTTCAGCAATAACAGCCTCGACAGCTTTCTCGATTCCGCGCTTTAGGCTAATCGGATCTGCACCGGCTGCAACATTTCGCAAACCTTCGCGAACAAGTGCTTGGGCTAGAACGGTTGCAGTGGTAGTTCCATCTCCAGCAACATCGTCAGTCTTCTTAGCAACTTCTTTGACCAGTTCTGCACCGATGCGCTCGTAAGGGTCTTCTAGTTCGATTTCCTTAGCAATTGAGACACCATCGTTGGTGATAGTTGGAGCACCATACTTTTTCTCTAGGACTACGTTGCGACCTCTAGGGCCAAGGGTGACCTTTACGGTGTCGGCAAGGATGTTCAAGCCGCGCTCAAGACCACGACGTGCCTCTTCGTTAAAGCTAATGATTTTTGCCATGTTTGGTTACGCCCTCCTGGACGAGTAATAAAACGGATAGTTAGCACTCAAGGAATGAGAGTGCTAATCAATTCTGGCACTCTCTGGCTTAGAGTGCAAGTCAGGGTTAAAGTCATAGACCACCCTAAAAGGGTGGTCTAATCCGTTTAGTTGTCCTTAGATAACGTGAACGTTGTCGGCCTGTGGGCCCTTGTCGCCGTTCTTTACCTCGAACTCAACTCTCTGGTTTTCCTTGAGCTCCTTGTATCCATCGCCCTGGATAGCTGAGAAGTGAACGAAAACGTCAGCTCCACCATCCTGAGTAATGAAGCCGAAACCCTTTTCAGAGTTGAACCACTTTACGGTTCCTTGTGCCATTTGTTGCTCCTATAACTTTGTTTCATTCAGATCCGGTACTTCCTTCACTGCAGTCTCTCCAGCTTTACCGAAGTGATTTCGAGTGTTTAGCAAACGAATCCTTTTAAGACTGTGTTTAGTCTAGGGCGAAATACGGAACTATTAGCAAGTTAATTTTTCCCCTATAACAGGACTGTTATAGAGAGAAAACGCCTAATTTATAGGGATTTTCGGCACATAATCCGAGCCCAAGCGAACTTCAATCGGATATTTGCTGTCTTTATCTAGCACAATTGGCAATTCTCCAAGAATTAGCAGCATTCGCTTGGCCAGCGCTCGGAAGTCTTCCTTCTGAATCTTGATTAGCGATTTGGTCAAGATGATCTTGTCCAAGGTTCGAGAGTATGGAACGACCAACTTCCCGTTTAAAAGTGCCTGGCCAATAGGGCTGGCTAGCTTTCGGGTGCCAGAGCCATCGATTACCGTTATCGGTGTATTCAGATCGACGCCGTTGACGATGCGTTGCGTGGGACTCGGAGTGGCAATGGACTTTACGGCATATTGCAAACCGAAATATCCAGAGGAGCTCAACACAATTGAGGCTACTGCCAGCCAGGCCAGTTCAATCAAGCGGTCCCTAGCGGTTTTCTTGGCACGATGGCGACCGGCATGCTTGTAGTCAGCGGCAATCTGATCTAACAGATCTTGCTGTTTCGGCTTGGCCATGTTCACTCCTTTGCGCCAACTGTTCTATATTAGGTTCCTAACCTGCGAGATTACTGAAGAAGGATGAAATGACCGAGCGAAAAGTGGAAAAGACCGAAGAACAGTGGCGGGCTGAGCTAACCGAGTTTGAGTTTCACGTCCTACGTGAAGCAGGTACTGAAAGAGCCTTCACCGGGGAATTACTAAATGAAGAACGCACCGGAACATTTTCCTGTCGCGGCTGCGGGGCTGAGCTATTTACTAGCACCACTAAATTTGATTCACACTGCGGCTGGCCTAGTTTTTACGAACCTAAAGAAGATCACGCAGTGGAACTGCGCGAAGATAACTCGCACGGCATGAAGCGTGTTGAAGTCCTCTGCAAGGCTTGCGGATCTCACCTAGGTCATGTATTCGAAGACGCGCCACAAACTCCAACGGGCGATCGCTATTGCATCAATTCGGTAAGCATCACTTTCAAGGAAGCAAAGTAGATAGTTGAAGCGAGCACTTATTGTCGTCGATGTCCAAAAAGGTTTCGCTGAATGGGATATCAAAGGCGCAAGGAATAATCCTGACTGTGAGAGAAATGTTGCCAAACTAATTGAAGGTTGGCGAGAAGCTAAACAACCAATTGTTTTTGTTCGTCACGATTCGGTTATGGAAAAATCAGTCCTTCGACCTGGTCAACCCGGTAATGACTTCAAGGATGTGGTGAGTGGGGAGCCAGATCTGTTAGTCACTAAGTCAGTGAATTCAGCATTCTACGGGCAGCCAGATTTGCATCAGTGGTTAAAAGATTCGGGTATCAGTGATATTGCAATCTGCGGCATTCAAACAAATCTGTGTTGTGAAACTACAGCCAGAATGGCTGGGAATCTTGGACTAGACACCTGGTTTGTTTTAGATGCCACTCACACCTTTGCCAAGACATACCGCGGTAAGACTATTTCCGCAGAAGAACTATCCGAGATAACAGCAGCCAACTTAGCCGGCGAATTTGCCGATGTAATTACCACTAGTGATGCATTAGCTAGGCTTTTTCAAGTAGGAGGAAATTAAATGAGTGATTTTGATGCAGCCAAGTTCAAAAAGAAGCTAAAGAAAAAGCTAAAAAAGAACATGACGGGTAAGTCAATAAATATCAAAACAACCGGACCTCTATATTTTCTAGGTGGTCTAGGTGCCGCGATCTACTATGTGTCCACTGCGACCGACTTTTGGATGGGAGCCTTAGGGATTCTCAAAGCCCTAGTTTGGCCAGCATTCCTAGTATTTGACGCGCTAAAGGCTTTAGCCGCCTAATTTATTAGAGCCGACCAGGGGACTCGAACCCCTAACCCTCGCATTACAAGTGCGATGCGCTACCAATTGCGCCAGGTCGGCTTGGATGAAACATCCGAGGAAAAGTTTAGTGCTCTTTATCGAGTAAAAAGTGAACTAGTTCTTTGCCTTATAGGTGATGGTTAGTTCAGCCGAGACAAAAGGACCGTAACCCTCGCCACTTAGCGTTGCACGGTACTTGTAATCGCCTGGTTCGTTCTTGATCAGAGCGAAACCAACGCTTGTCGATCCTTGGCGAGCCTTGATGTTACGGAACTCGGTCCAGTCTCCACCAGGAGCTTTCTCTTCGACCAAGATGCTGAATTCCTTCAGCTCTGAGTCGGATAGATCTAGATCACCGACGATGTTAGCGCGCTGACCAACAGTCAGTGCTGGGTTCTCGCCAGATGCAGTGTTCAACACAATCTGCTTTGCACCTGGTGTTGAACAAGCAGCCAGAGTGAAAGCTAGAACTGCAGCGATTACGGCGGATATAAATGACTTCTTCAATTTGGTTTCCTTTTATTTATTTCTTGTTTAGATCAAAGAATTGAGCGAATCTGCCTGGGTTTGGCAGATCTGCAGCTGTATCGGTCCAGGTGTATTGGACACCGTTAACCAGGATGTGCGGAGTTCCCTGAGGAATAGAGTTACCGGTTACGGCATTCTGACCAAACGCCTCGCTGGTTCTATTGTCGATGAACTTGGCATATCGTTTCTGATCAATGCACTCATTC
Source organism: Rhodoluna sp. (assembly GCA_030831605.1). Classification (GTDB taxonomy): domain Bacteria; phylum Actinomycetota; class Actinomycetes; order Actinomycetales; family Microbacteriaceae; genus Rhodoluna. The sequence continues at coordinate 15,399 of JAURKU010000011.1, read as the reverse complement.
ATTTCGCCACTCATCGCAACTCCGACGCTTCTAAGCGTGTCCTTTATTTCAGCGTCGGTAGGTCCAGAGGTGTTCTCTTCCGGCTGGTTGGTATAAAGAGCATTGTTTACATCAAAGAACTTATTCGGCTGAGAGTTGGCAACACAGAATGCAGCATTAGTTGCTCTAGAAGAGTAGTTATTCAAGGAAGCACCATCCAAGAATGAAATCGGGTGATACTCAATAACAGCTAAGCCCTTGTCTGCCCAAGTCTTAATCTGGCTGGCATTTGGCTCTTCGAATAATCTACAGATCGGGCACTGGTAGTCCTGATAGATAACGATGTGGTTGGTCTTGGCTGCCTCAGCTGGGGTAACCAACTTAAGGTCCTTACCAACGAGAACACCACCTAGGGCAGTCACGTTAGCTGGGCTCTTCTTGGCGTTCTCGCCGTTATTGATTGCCTCCTGGCTAAAACTGAAAATCAGCCAAGCAACACCGGCTACGACACCAACGATGGCCAGGGTAACCGAGGTCGTAATAATAAAGCGCTTGCGCTTATCGCCTTTGGCGCGCTTTTCTCTTAGCTCACGGGCCTTGGCCCTGGCGGCTTCACGTTGCTCAGAACGGGTTGGACGCGGGTTAAGCGACATAAGTTTGGACACCTCATCAAGATTTGGGTTTCGGCCGACTGGCCAAAACTGCGTAGGTTGTTAAGTCTATGGCAACCCTCGGCTAATGCGATAATAGAAAAACTAAGGGTTTTAGGCCCTTAGACCCCATTCACTACGGATCGTGCGGCTCGTTCCTGCCGCTGAAGGAGTAATAAATTGGCAACTGTAACATTTGAGGACGCTACCCGGCTTTATCCTGGTGGCACTCGCCCGGCAGTCGACAAAATCAACTTGACTGTCAAAGACGGAGAATTTCTAGTTCTCGTCGGTCCATCCGGTTGTGGTAAAACTACAACCTTGCGTATGCTCGCTGGCTTAGAAGAAGTCAACGAGGGTCGCATCTTGATTGGTGATCGCGAAGTCACCAACATCCCACCAAAAGACCGTGACATTGCGATGGTTTTCCAAAACTACGCGCTCTACCCACACATGACCGTGGCTGAGAACATGGGCTTTGCTCTAAAGATTGCTGGAGTCAAGAAGGAAGAGCGTGCTGCTCGAGTTCTTGAAGCTGCCAAGCTTTTGGATCTAGAGCCATACCTTGACCGCAAGCCAAAGGCACTTTCCGGTGGACAGCGTCAACGTGTTGCGATGGGTCGTGCGATTGTTCGTAAGCCTGAGGTATTCCTCATGGACGAACCGCTATCTAACCTAGATGCCAAACTACGTGTTCAAACTAGAACTCAGATTGCATCGTTGCAGCGCCGTTTAGGTGTAACAACTGTTTACGTTACCCACGACCAGGTCGAAGCGATGACCATGGGTGATCGTGTAGCGGTGTTGAAAGACGGGCTACTTCAGCAGGTTGACTCACCTCGTGAACTATACGAGCGCCCAGCCAACGTTTTCGTTGCTGGCTTCATTGGGTCTCCTGCAATGAACCTTCTTGCCAGCAAGTTAGTTGCTGGTGGAGTTCAGTTTGGCAACATGACCCTAAAGGTTCCAGCAAATGTTTTGGCCAAGACCAAAGCTAAGCAGATGACCGTTGGTGTCCGCCCTGAAGATCTAGTTGTCACCAAAAACGAAGGTGTCCAGGTCACAGTCAGCATCATCGAAGAACTCGGTGCCGATGCATTCTTGTATGGCAGTGCAACTGTTGAAGGCAAGGAAGTAGATTTCATCGCCAGAGTTGGCTCAAAGAGCTCACTTCGTTCTGGCGACAAGGTCTACCTCAAGCCAGCCGGTGGCATCACTCACCTGTTTGATATCGAGAGCGGCCTACGCCTGAACGATGACGGACCAAAGAAGGCTGCTGCAAAGCCAGCCGCTGCTGCTAAGAAAGCTCCGGCTAAAAAGCCAGCAGCTAAGACTGCTGCAAAGCCAGCAGTCAAGAAAGCAGCTCCGAAAAAGAAGTAAATTCTGAACTAACTAAATGGCCCAAAGGAATTTGGGCCATTTAGTTTTTTAACGCAGTCTCGCCTTAGCGACCTCATATAAAACTACTGAGGCGGCAATTCCAGCATTTAGCGATTCGGTATCTTTGGCTATCGGAATAGAGACCACGGCATCGCAGTTTTCTTGAACCAATCTAGATAGGCCTTTGCCCTCGCTGCCGATAATAAGTAGTAGTGGCTCATTACCTAGCTTGAAACTAGTCAGGCTCATATCTCCCCCACCATCTAAACCAATCACAAAGAGTCCGCGCTTTTGAAACTCTTTAATCGTGGCATTTAGATTCGCTGCTAATGCCACCGGGATTCGAGCTGCAGCACCAGCTGAAGTTTTCCAAGCAGCGGCAGTAACCCCAACCGACCTGCGCTGCGGAACAATTACGCCTTGACCGCCAAAGGCTGCAACCGATCTGATGATGGCACCTAAATTACGCGGATCGGTTATTCCATCGAGGGCAACCAGCAGTGGCTTTTGCCCCCTAGCTAAAATCTTGTCAAGCAATTCGCTTGGATGCTGATAGTTATAAGGGGGAACCTGAAGTGCTATGCCTTGATGAACTGCGTCAAAGCCAGTCATTCGATCCATCTCTGGACGAGTGATTTCGGCAACGGCAATATTCCTTGAGTTCGCTAGGTTAATTGCCTCTTTGACTCGATCATCCATTTCGATGCGGTTTGCGATAAATAGGGATGTGGCTGGGACTTTTGCTCGTAAAGCCTCTAGGACAGAATTTCTGCCAGAGAGCACCTCACTGGAATCGGTTGCCTTTTGCACGCGACGAGAAGAACGAGCAGCACCGCCGGCATTACCAGCAGTCTTATTTGTCGGAGCTAGGAATTCACCTTTTTTAGCGACCTTTGGCGCTTTTGCAGCACGGGCCTGTTTAGCAGCCTTAGCCTTAGCTGCCGGGTGATACTTTCGATCCTCAGCTTTTGGAGTTGGGCCTCTACCTTCAAGCCCCTGGCGGCGGTTGCCGCCACTGCCAACTCGCGGTGTTGCTTTCTTGGCCCTTGCGCCTGGGCGGCCTGGTTTCTTAGCCATCAATACTCCAAATCGTCTTATCTGGCATGTCTTTGATGGTTACTCCCATGCCCTGAAGTTCCGCCCTAATGCTATCGGCTGCTGCAAAATCTCCAGACCCCTTGGCGCTGTTTCGTTTTGAAATGAGTTCTTCGATTTTCTCAATTAACTCTGGTTCGACTTGCTTTTGTAATAGAGCAAAATCTAATCCGAGCACGTGAAGCATCGCCCGAACTGCATCAAAGGCAATAACAACCTCGTCCGAAGCATTATCTATCGCCTGATTTCCAACTCGAACCTTCTCATGCAAAACGGCAAGTCCAGCTGGAATATTCAGATCACTATCCATGGCGGCAATGAAATCTGCAGGTAGCGCAGCTAGATTTACTTCTCGATCTAATCCCGTTCGACGGATAAAACCGATAATTCGATCAAGCGCTGTTTGAGCTTCAAGAATTGAGCCAGCCTGGTAATCCAGATTTGACCGGTAGTTAGCTGAAATCAGCCAGTAGCGTATGGCTGCCCAGCTGCCCTGCTTTGACAGTTCAGCAACGCTTACTCCATTACCTAAACTTTTTGACATCTTGTTGCCGTTGATAGTAATTAGTGCGTTATGCATCCAGTTATTAGCAAAACGATCACCGGCAGCTTTAGATTGAGCCAACTCATTCTCATGGTGTGGGAAACGAAGATCTAGCCCGCCTCCGTGAATATCAAACGATTCACCGAGAAAGTGTTTTGCCATTGCCGAACATTCGATATGCCAGCCCGGGCGAGCAAGACCCCAAGGAGTTTGCCAACTAGCGCTTTGAGGCTCATCGGCTTTGTGAGCTTTAAAAAGTGCAAAATCATGCGGCGATCTTCTACCAAAGCTGGCATCGGTTTCACCTTCCATGTTCTCTAGCTTCTGATTAGTCAGTTCTCCGTAATTAGGCCAAGAGGAAGTATCGAAAAAGACATTCGCGCTACCATCTTCTGCTTGATATGCATGACCGAGTGAAATCAATTTCTTAGTCAGTTCGATCATGTCTTCAATATGATCTGTTGCGTATGGTTTATGAGTTGGTTCCAAGATGCCTAGATTCTCATAGGCTGCATTAAAGCTTTTCTCGATTTCTCTAGCGAACTCAAGCCAATCGCGTTGACCGGCATTAACTAATACCTTGTCATCTATATCGGTAACATTTCTTACCAAGGTGACTGTGTAACCGGAAGCTACTAACCAGCGTCTGAGTAGGTCGTAGACCAATGCGCTGCGTAGATGCCCAAGATGTGGTTCGGATTGGACAGTTGGGCCGCAAAGGTAAATTTCTACGTGGCCATGATTTAGTGGCACAAACTCACGAAGCTTCTGCTCCTTTGAGTCAAAAAGCTCAAGCGCCATGGCTAGAGCCTACTTTCAATAAGGGCGGTTGCCACGGCAGCTACACCTTCAGAGTTTCCTAAAAAGCCAAGCCCATCGGTAGTAGTAGCGCCAATGCTAACCGGGGCACCGATGATCTCGGTGAGGGCTTTTTCAACCCTTTCCCGCATCGGCGAAACCTTTGGCCGATTGCCAATTATTTGAGCGCTTACGTTAACAACGCTCCAGCCGTTTTCGGCTATTTTGGCTAGCGCTCCTTCTAGAAACACTCTGCCATTAGCGCCGGCATACTGTTTATCATCGGTACCAAAAACAGTTCCGATATCTCCCAGTCCAGCAGCAGCTAGAAGCGCATCAACAATTGCGTGGCTCAGGGCATCGCCATCGCTGTGACCATCCAGACCCACTTCGTTCTCCCATACAATGCTGCCAAGATAAAGCGGTTTGCTTTGATCTGCTGAAAAACGATGCACGTCTGTGCCGATGCCAGTGCGTTGAGATTTGACGAGAGTGCCGGCGTAAACCAGGTCCTCCGGATGGGTAATTTTGAAAGCCAAATCGTCCCCCGGTACTGAATGGATTACTTCGCCAAAAGATTGCATCAGTGCAGCATCGTCGGTGAAATCCTCGGTTGCTTTCTGGTAGTTCTCGAAAAGCTCGATAAATCTAAATCCCTGTGGAGTTTGTGCGCTTCGAAGATTTTCCCTATCAACCGTTGCCAATACAACGTCTCGTTCAACTTGCTTGATGGTGTCGGCAATTGGCAATACCGGCACTACACCAAAACCATATTCGCTAACCGCTTGAGAAACCCGATCAAAAAGTTCACTCGGCGCAAAGCAGCGCGCCGCATCATGGACAAGAACAATATCGGTATCGGCAGAAACTTTTTGCAAGGCGTTGTAAATTGATCCCTGCCGTGAGCTGCCACCAGGGGTGTAATCCACTTTGACTAAATTGCCAATGACTTGATTTCCCACCTCGGCAAATTCCGCGACATGGTTTTCATGACTAGCCACAACAATCTGGCTCAGGTTAGTAACCTTCAGTATCCGATTTAGCGCGTGCTCAAGAAGAGTTCGACCTTGAATCTTCACTAGTGCTTTGGCGATTCCCTGCCCAAGACGAGTTCCGTCTCCAGCCGCGACAAGAATTACGGCAACCCGACTCATCTCAACTGCCTCCTAATTAAGGCTATTTTGCGCCTTTAGCCAAGACCTTGAGTACGTGTGCCTCAACCCCAGCATCATCGAGTTTCAGGGCAAGTTTTAGCTCAGAACAAAGAATCTGCATGGCCTTGGTCTTCATGCGCTTTTCACCGGCAGACAGTCCGCGGTCCTGCTCGCGACGCCAGAGGTCTCTAACGATTTCGGCAACTTTATAGACATCGCCTGAGGCCAGTTTTTCCTGGTTTGCTTTAAATCGCCTAGACCAGTTAGTTGGCTCCTCGATGAATTCTTCCTTGAGGATCGATTCGACCTTACGAACACCCTTTGGTTGGATAACATCGCGAATGCTCACGCCGTCCTGGGTGTCAATTGAGTTATTTACCGGCACCCAGATTTCCAGATTTCCCTGCTCAACAAATAGCTTGAGCGAAAGGACATTTTCACCGCGGTGCAGGTGCTTTTTGATATCGACTATTTTGGCGGCACCGTGATGGGGGTAGACAACGATTTTTCCCTTTTCGTAGGTAATCACTGACTTGCCATCTCGGAATACAGTAACTACTCCACCTTTGTATTCGTGAGTAACAGACATTAAGTTTTCCCTTCGTAAAGCCCAATTTTACCACAGCAAGCAAAGATAGAATGGAGGTAAGCTCAGGAGGAAAATTGCGTATTCGTCGTGCTCTCATCGCCGGTTCACTGGCACTGCTAACTGTATTAGGCACCACCGGCTGCAACCTAACTAGCCCAGTTGCCTCATTAGAGATGTATGCACCAAGTGATGGAGCGCAAGCAGATCTTGGCAACGTGAAGGCAAGAAACCTTCTTTACTTCGTTGATAACAAAGGTAACTTCGGCTTTTTCGGAGCTTTTGTCAACTCGGGCTCAGTAACTGAGACTTTCAACATCGGGTTCACTGATGTCAGTGGAGAACGAGTATTTCAGCAATATAACGTTGCTGGCCTAGATGTTGTGAACATCGGTTATCAGAACCAAGCACCACTAAAGGTAGAGCTTGATGCAAAAGCTGGAGATATCGTCGAGGTGCTATTACAAAGCGATGCTGGTTCAGTTCGAATTAACGTCCCAGTGCTGGATGACACTCTGCCTGAATATCGTGCATTAGTCGAATCACTCTCGACTAACTAAACCTCGAATTTATATCCCAGACCGCGAACAGTTAGCAGATGCCGTGGTCGGGCTGGATCCTCTTCAATTTTGGATCGAAGTCTCTTGACGTGAACATCGAGAGTCTTGGTATCACCGTAATAATTTGAACCCCAGACCTGGTCAATTATTTGCCCTCTGGTGAGTACCCTGTTTTTGTTTTCTAAAAGTAATTCCAAGAGCTCGAATTCCTTTAGCGGCATGCTTACTTTCTCACCTTTGAAATAAACAATGTGTCGGTCGATATCCATGCGTACCGGACCCGCTTCCAGAATTCCGTCGATTGCCTCTTTTGGACCGCCGTTGCGCCTAAGCACGGCTTTCATGCGCGCTAACAACTCATTTTTGGAATATGGCTTTGTTACATAATCATCGGCTCCAATTTCAAAACCAATGACTTTATCTATTTCGGTGTCCTTGGCAGTAAGCATGATTACTGGAACATCGGATTGGGACCTCAGCGACTTGCAGACTTCCTTGCCGCTTAGCTTAGGTAACATCAGATCGAGTAAAACCAGATCCGCCCCTTCAGCGGCAAAGACTTTTACGGCCTGCTCCCCGTCCTCGGCTTCCACAACTACATAGCCTTCGCTTCTCAGCAGGAAGACTAGCGCTTCGCGCATGCTTACTTCATCTTCGACAACTAAAACTTTGGTCATTATTCTGGCCTTTCGTTAGGTTGTTTATGAAGAGGAAGTTTCAGCGTAAAGGTAGAACCTAAGCCAACCCGAGAAAACACCGAAACCTCCCCGCCGTGGTTTTGCGCGGCATGTTTGACTATCGATAAGCCAAGACCAGTTCCGCCGGTTTCTCTAGACCTAGATGGATCAACACGGTAAAAGCGCTCGAAGATTCTTTCCTGTTGATCAACCGGGATTCCAATGCCGTTATCGGTAACTGAGACTTCGGCAAAATCATCATCGACGGTCAACCCGACACCTACCTGAGAATTTGACTCGCTATAGACAATGGCATTTTCAATCAGGTTTTTTACTGCCATAGAAATAAGTTCGCGATCGCCAAAAATCTCAACATTTGGAATAACATCAAAAGTCAATTTCACGGCTCTGCGATCAGCCAAGAATAGGTTGGCATCAACAGCTTCTGCAATTACATCGCCTAACTGAAAAACACTGGCAACCCCTCCGATGTCACCTGCTTGAATTCTGGAGAGCTCAATGATGCGATTAACTAGCCCACCTAATCTCTTAGCTTCGCGCTGAAGATTGCTGGCGAACTTCTTAGTCTGTTCCGCATCATCTAGCGATACCTGCAGGGCTTCAGCGAGCAGGGATATAGCGCTAATCGGAGTTTTCAATTCGTGAGAAATGTTCTCGACAAAGTCATACCGAACATCTTCTAGACGCTTGGCCTCGGTCTTATCTTCGATCAAGAGAATAACTAGGTCATCACTTAGCATGGTGGCTCTTGCTGAAATATATTGCCTAGGGGCTTTGAAGTTTTTCTGGAAATACAGTTCGGAAGACTTAGGTTTTTTCTCTGCTCGAGCCTGATTGACCAATTCCTGCAGTTCATCGTTGGCTAATTTCTCATACTCAACTAAGCCCATACTCTCAGCTTTAGAGCTCTGGCTAATGACTTCGTTGCTGGCGTTCAAGATTACGCCGGCTGTCTCCAGCACCTCCAAGAAAGCCACTGCCTGGGCAGCTGCTTTCTTTGGATTAGAAGACTTGACCACTTCATTTACTCCATCGGCGTTGTTCACTAGGTTAACCCTAATTGGATTCTCTCAGCCTTAGACTTGGTTTTGCAGGGGCTAGGTTGGCTTGTTGACTTATGTTCACGAACACTTTGCCCTTTGTTTACTATGTTGTGGGACAGTTTCGTAGGTTCGAGAGGAAATAACGATGCGTGAAGTCTTTCAAAAAGAACTAAGCGAGGTTCAGGATCGACTTGTAGATTTATCTGAATCCGTCACCGAAATCATGGAGAAGGCCTCTAAGGCCTTCTTGACTTCAGATGTGAAGAAAGCTGATGAGGCGATTGCTCTGGCCGAGGTCAATGAGCAAAGGGCTCTAGCCATTGATGAGTTGGCTATCCGAATCCTCTCTCGCCAGTCACCGGTGGCCCGAGACCTCCGAATCCTGGTTTCAGCGCTTCGAATCTCTGCCTCGCTTGAGCGAATGGGAGCATTAGCCGGACACATCGCAACAATCGCAAGGTTTCGCTACCCAGAAAGTGCGGTTCCAAAAAAGCTACAGAAAACCTTCAGCGAGATGGGCCAATTGGATTGTGCATTGAGTAAAAAGCTGACCCAATTGCTGAAAAATACCGACATCGACTTGGCTCGAAGTATCCAGGCTGAAGACGAAAGAGTTGACGAACTGCACCGCTCAGTTTTTGATCTAGTGCTTAGTAGTGCTTGGAAAGAAAACGCGATGTATACGGTTGATGTGACCCTGGCTTCTCGTTACCACGAAAGATTTGCTGACCACGTTGTCGATATCTCGGCAAAGGTTGCTTACTTGACCACAGGTGAATGGTCTGAACTAGAAAGTTAGTTTTTACCCTGATTGGCAACCGCTGCAGCTCCAGCTGCGGCAGCTTCAGGATCTAGGTACTCTCCGCCAGGAATAATTGGTTTTAGATTTTCAGTCAAGCGATAAAGTAACGGTATACCGGTTGGGATATTCAGTTCAGCGATATCGGCATCGCTTATTCCATCTAGATGCTTGACCAGCGCTCTTAGAGAATTACCGTGCGCGGTGACTAGAACTGTCTTACCGCCGATTAGGTCCTGACTGATTTCGTTTTCCCAGAGCGGTAGCATCCGGGCTAATACATCTTTCAGGCACTCTGTTTTCGGAACGTCTTTACCTAGCTCTGCATATCTTTCATCATTTACCTGCGAGTATTCGCTGTCATCGGAAATAGGTGGAGGTGGAACATCAAATGATCGACGCCAAATCTGAAATTGCTCCGGTCCATACTCGGCCAAAGTTTGGGCTTTATCCATACCTTGCAAAGAACCGTAGTGTCGCTCGTTTAATCGCCAATCGCGTTTGACGTCAATCCAGCCGCGATCGGCGGCCTCGAGGGCGATATTTGCGGTGTTGATGGCTCGCTTTAGCCTGCTGGTATAAAGCAAATCGGGTTTTAGACCTGACTCGGCTAACAGCTCGCCGGCTCGTTTGGCTTCTTGGCGGCCCAGGTCGCTCAGATCAACATCGACCCAACCGGTAAAAAGGTTCTTCTGGTTCCAAATTGAATTACCGTGTCTTAGAAGAATGAGTGTGTATTCAGCCATGCACCAAGTTTATCTAGTTAGCCTTAACTCGTGTTACGTAAGCCAGTTGGTGTCATTACCCGAGGAACGACTAACCCTAATCGACTCAGAAGAGTTGACCGGTTTATTTGCAATCAGGCAATTCTGCGGCAGATAGATCAGCCGCTGATAGTCGACCTCGGTTTCGGCGCTAACCCAACTACTTCGATTGAATTACTTGAGCGAGTAAAGCGGATAAACCCCAAGGCACAACTGCTCGGGGTTGAGATTGATCCAGAACGAGTAGCCAGAGCTAAAACTTTTGAAACCGAGGATCTGCGATTTGAGCTTGGTGGTTTTGAAATTCCAGAGACAGCAACATTCCAGAAACCTATTTCATTGATTCGTGCGATGAATGTGTTGCGCCAATATGACCAAAGTGAGGTTGCTGCCTCCTGGTCACTGATGCAGAAAAGACTTGGACCAGGTGGTCTAATCGTCGAAGGTACCTGCGATGAAATTGGGCGACTATCATCTTGGATAACCTTAGATAAAGATGGACCACAAAGCTTAACTTTGTCCTTTAGATTACTTGGCCTTAGCCAACCGGCGAAAATTGCCGAACGGTTACCTAAAGTGCTTATTCATCGAAATACAAATGGCAATGCCATTCACGATTTTCTTGAGCAGCTGGATAAAATCTGGCAAACCAACTCAGCTCTTTCTGTTTTCTCTCCAGCACAGAGATTTACTGCTAGCTGTCAAGGGTTGATTCAGGCTGGTTGGCCGATTGCTCGAGAACCAAAGCGCTGGCGTTTAGGTGAGCTGACTGTAGCGTGGGAAGCTGTTTGTTAATTAGTTTCGTTTAGTTCGGAATTCTCCGAGATCAACTACCCCACCGGCATCAGTTGGCACTATCGGCTCAACTGTTGCACTCGTTTCAGATCCATCGGCTAAAACTACCTTGACGAGTTCGACTTGAGCATTTCGCTTCACCAGAGCTAAGGCAATCGGGCCCATCTCAAAGTGTTGGCCGACAGAAGTTATCTTGCCAATCACAGCATCGCCTGAAAGCTCATCGCCTGGCTCTGGAAGCATATGACCTGAACCATCTAGGTGCAAAAAGACTAGCCGGCGCGGAGGTGCGCCTAGATTATGAACCTTGGCCAGAGTTTCTTGACCTCGGTAGCAACCCTTTTGCAAATGAACCGCTGTGGCAAGCCAATCAAACTCATGTGGAATAGCCTTCTCGTCTATCTCATCAGGTCCGGTTGGTCGCCAAGCTGCTACTCGCAAAGCTGTTAGGGCATTGATGCTTGCCGGCACTAGCTCCTCTGGTGCTGTTTCCCTAATGCTCTCGAAATACTGCCAAGGTTCGGAAGAAACATTCCCATAGCGCCATCCGCCACCAGCGGTCTCCGGCCAGTGATCTTCCCAGGTAGCAATAGAGCTCGGAATGCCTCTATTGAAACTTGCAAAGACCTTTAATTCGCTTCTAAGTTCAAGTTTCACTTGTGCGCGGAAAACTAACCGTTGCAGCTGGTTTAGAAGTTCATCGACTCCTTGGGAAAAGGTAATTAGCAAAACTGAATCCGCTACACCAACCAAGTGAAAATCACGCAGAATGCGACCCTGTGCATCTAACCAAAGCGCTTCGGTGGATTCTCCTGGCTGAAGTTCATCAAGTTTCTGGCTGAGCATGTCATTTAGCCAAGTGAGTCTGTCGATACCTGATACTTCAATTACTTTTTTATCAAGTTCAACAAAAGCCTTACCAGCGAGTAGTTCACGCTGCTGGGTATTTGGGTTTCCCGGAATGTGATCCATGCTAGCCAACGCGATCTAGCTCAACCGAAACCAGCGGTACTAGTTGATCGCGAACTGAACCGGCAACTTCCATGAGCCAAAACAATTTAGTCACACCATCTTTTGTAACAGTGCCATACATCCGTTCTGCGTATCCCCAACCCTTGCCAGCTTCAATCAAATGCATCGGCATATGTGATCCCGCAACTGTTCGAATATCAATTCTTCCGCTTTTTACTTGACCGGCATAAAACTCATAGGCACCACCGGGATGAATAATCGATGCTTCGATATCAAAACCACCTCTCGGGTTACGAAGGGTTTCTAAATCTTCCGCAGACTTTATTGTTCTTTCCCCCGCTGCCGGAAGTAATACTGGACCGTGATCGGCTGCCTCTGCAGGTTTTGCTAAGCGCCAGAATCCCAACTCAGCTGGCAATTCAATATCGCTGTCAATCAATCTGGAGACCGAGTGATAACTTAGGTAATTTCCTTCTCCAGCAGAAAATGTCACCCGCTGCTGGAATTTATATTCCTGGTGATTCTCTTGATTCAGGAATTTACTGCTTACCACCCCAGAACCTTCCCAGCTGCCAATGAGAAAAGCAAGCGGGTTTAACTCGTGTGGTAACCCTTCGGGCAAAACGAACAACTAGCGCTGGCCCTTGAAAAGTTTGTAAATAACCAGGATGCTAATCGCGCCGATGGCTAGGCCAGCTAGCACCAATAGTCCTGTGAAAAATAGATCGATAGGCATAAGACAAGTTTAAGGCTTAAGCAATATGTATAGGCCGGCTAAACCCAGAATCGCCCAGGAGCCGCCAGCGGCGTAGATCAATCGCCAGACTATCCCGTTGGTGTGAGAGGAAAGCAGGTGCACTAGTGAAACAAGGGCAATAGAGCCAGCAGCTAAAACGCCAAAGCCTCGGATAGCGTCTTTTTCGCTCAAGTAGGTGATGGCTAGGGCCGCCCCCAAGGCAACCAATACCCATACTGAGCTGATTGCAATCCAGTCTTTGCGCATAAAACCATCTTGCCCCAAGCAGGTAGGATTAATGCATTAAAAGGGAGGCAAAAGTGGCACATTTGCTTGTTCTGTCTGAAGCAACAGATCACAGTATGCTTCCATCTCTTGCCCTGTTGAGCCATAAAGTCCGTTTCATCAAGGCAGACCCGGTCGCCCTAATGAATGCGCCAGCTACCGACGTAGTGCTATTGGATGCCAGAAAAGACCTAGTCAACGCAAAATCCCTAGCCAGCCTGCTAAACACCACCGGCCTTGGTTGCCCGCTGATTCTAATTGTCAGCGAAGGTGGCCTAGCCGGCATCTCCAGCGAATGGGGTGCCGATGATTTCATGCTGGAAAGTGCTGGTCCTGCTGAGATAGACACCCGGATTAGATTGGCCATTGCTAAGAACATTGCCGAAGACTCATTTGGAAAAATCCAGACTTCGGGGGTCCTAATCGATGAGGCCTCATATTCAGCGAAGTTGCATGGCGAACCGATGGATCTAACTTTCAAGGAATTCGAGTTATTAAAGTTTCTTGCCCAACATCCCGGTCGAGTCTTCACCAGAGACCAATTGTTAAGTGAAGTCTGGGGTTACGACTATTTTGGTGGTACGCGAACAGTTGATGTTCACATTAGAAGATTACGAGCCAAGCTAGGTGATCTTGAGGGGCTAATCAGCACCGTTAGAAACGTAGGGTATCGGTTCAATCTGGTTGTTGAAGATGAGCCAAGTGTTACCGGTGGCTACTAAAAGTTCAACTGAACTTAACCTGAGACTGCAAGGATAGGAACATGTCTGAAGAAACCATGGCAATCCCGTTGCCGCCAAGTGGTTTTGACCTACCCGAGGATCGTTTCATTGATCGGGAGCTTTCCTGGTTAGCTTTCAATGAGAGAGTCTTAGAACTGGCCGAAGATGTAAATTTACCAATTCTGGAGCGAGTTAACTTTGCCAGTATTTTTGCCTCAAACCTTGATGAGTTCTTCATGGTTAGAGTCGCCGGACTAAAACGCAGAATTGCAACCGGCTTAGCGGTGATATCCAGTAGTGGTTACTCACCTGAACAAGTGCTCGCTCACATCAGCCGTGTTGCGCATCAGTTGCAGCAGCGCCATGCGAAATTATTTTTGGAAACGCTTGAACCAGCTCTGGCTCAAAATCAAATCAATATAGTCAGTTGGGACTTACTGGATGATGCCGAGAAAGAAAACCTTGCCGAGTACTACCGCAAGCAAGTTTTCCCAATACTAACTCCACTGGCGGTTGATCCAGCTCACCCGTTCCCATACATATCGGGGCTCTCACTTAACATCGCTGTGATGATTAAGCACCCGAGCCATGAAGGACATCTCTTTGCCAGAGTAAAGGTGCCGCCAACACTGCCTCGTTTTGTTAAAGTTACCGGTTCAACTTCTGGCTTGAAATTTGTTGCCTTGGAAGAGATCATCGGTGAGCAACTGGGTTCGCTTTTCGAGGGTATGGAAATTCTGCAGCACCACAATTTCCGAGTAACCAGAAACGAAGATCTTTACGTTGATGAAGACGAAGCAGAAAATCTACTGCAGGCTTTAGAAGAAGAGTTGGCCAGAAGAAAATTTGGTCCTGCGGTAAGACTGGAAGTTTCTAAGACCATAAATGAAGAAGTCCTGGCACTTCTAAAAGAGGAACTGGGTATCGAAGATGATGAGGATATCTATCATCTTGAGGGCCCGCTAGATCTAACCGGGCTTAGCACGATAGCCAAGATTGGCCGTGGCGAACTGCACTACAAGGCGCATGGGCGGGTAACCAACCGCTATTTGCGTCCGGTAATGGATAAGGAAAAGAGCATTTTCCAGGCTATGCGCGAGCGCGACATTTTGCTACATCACCCCTATGAGTCCTTTACCAAGAGCGTTCAGGCTTTTATCGAAGCAGCAGCCGAGGATCCAAAGGTTTTTGCTATCAAGCAAACCCTCTATCGCACCAGCGGTGACTCTCCAATTATCAACGCGCTGATTAAAGCTGCCCATGCTGGCAAGCAGGTTCTGGTTCTGGTTGAAATCAAGGCGCGCTTTGATGAAGAAAATAACATTGCCTGGGCAAGAATTCTGGAACAAGCCGGCGTGCATGTGGTTTATGGAATCGTCGGGCTGAAAACCCACTGCAAACTTGCCATGGTGATTCGTCACGAAGAAGGCAGGCTCAAGCGTTACTGCCACATCGGTACCGGTAACTACAACCCAACTACCGCACGTTTCTACGAGGATTACGGGCTTCTAACTTCCCGCGATGCAGTTGGTGAGGATATCGCCAAGCTGTTTAATCGACTGTCGGCATATGCCGAAGATTTAAGTTTCTCGGAGCTAATGGTTTCACCGGTCGGCGTTCGCGAGGGATTGACTAAGTTAATTGAAACAGAGGCAAAAAATGCTCTTGAAGGAAAGCCTGCTGGGATTCAACTAAAGCTAAACAGTTTGGTTGATGAGCAAATAATTGATTCACTTTACCGAGCCTCTAAAGCCGGGGTCCCGATTGATATTGTCGTTCGCGGCATGTGTGCTCTAAAGCCTGGTGTTAAAGGTCTGTCCGAAACTATTCGGGTTAGGT
>JAURKU010000010.1 GCA_030831605.1 Rhodoluna sp. | reverse complement strand
TTCGGTAGCCAAAGATGCCATCAAGGAAGCAAGTCGCAAAGAATTCTCAATAGTAATTGTTGATACCGCAGGTCGCACCGGTGTCGATCAAGAAATGATGGATCAGGCAAAGAGCATTGCCAAGGCAGTTGAGCCGGATGAGATTTTATTTGTGATCGACTCGATGATCGGTCAGGATGCGGTCAACGTCGCCAAAGCTTTTGAAGACGGTGTTGGCATCACCGGTGTCGTGCTAACCAAATTAGATGGTGATGCCCGAGGTGGTGCAGCACTATCGGTTGCCCAAGTTACCGGGAAGCCGATTCTGTTTGCTTCAACCGGTGAAGACCTAGATAGTTTTGAACCGTTCTATCCAGATCGTATGGCTAGTCGAATTCTGGACATGGGAGATATTCTTACCCTGATTGAAAAGTCGCAGCAGGCTTTTGATGCGGAGCAGGCTGCTGAAATTGCCGAGAAGATGGCTAAGGATAGTTTTACCCTGGAAGACTTCTTAGACCAGATGAACCAAATCAAGAAAATGGGTTCAATCAAGAGCATGCTCGGCATGATTCCAGGTGCTGGAAAACTAAAGAACCAGTTGGATAATTTTGACGATAGCGAGATTACCAAGACCGAGGCGATAATCCTTTCGATGACTCCGAAGGAAAGAAGAGAACCAAAGATCCTAAATGGCTCGAGACGTCTTCGAATCGCTAAGGGTTCTGGTATGACTGTTACCGATGTGAACTCACTGGTCAATCGTTTTGAGCAGGCTGCCAAGATGATGAAGACTGTTGCTAAAGGTGGCACTCCCAACATTCCAGGTATGCCGATGGGAATGCCTACTGGCCCTAGGCCGGTAAGCAAGAAGGATAAAGGCAAGAAAAAGGGTTCCAAATCCGGTAACCCAGCCAAGCGGGCAGCTGAAGCTGCTGGAATCCAGCTAGATGAGGGCAAGAAAGAGGGCGGTTCGGCCTTCGGATTGCAGTAATACTTGCCTGAACAGCTGATTTTCTGGCAGAATAAACAAGTTGCCCGCAGTTTGACCCTCTAACCAAACTGGAGCCGGTAACCAAATTAGAGCAAGACTACCGAGTGTGCCCCCACGCTCACGGTTGATCGTTCGCCCCAATTCATAATTAACAGGAGCATTGTGGCTGTAAAAATCCGCCTAAAGCGTCTTGGCAAGCTCAAGTCGCCGCACTACCGTATCGTCGTTGCAGATTCACGTACCAAGCGTGATGGACGCGTAATCGAGGAAATCGGTCGTTACGTACCAACCACTGAACCATCAATCATTGAAATCAATTCTGACCGTGCTCTTTACTGGCTTGGCGTTGGCGCTCAGCCTACCGAGCAGGTTGCAGCACTACTGAAACTGACCGGTGACTTGCAGAAATCTAAGGGCGATGCCTCGGCAAAGAGCCAGGTAAAGCCTCAGGTTGCTAAGGAAGTATTCGTGGCTGACACAAAGAAGCAGCCAGTGCTAAAGCCTCGTGAAGAAATCAAACTGAAGCCTAAGGGCGAAGAAGTGGCAGAAGCAGTTGCTGAAGAAACCCCAGCTGAAGTTGCGGTTGAAGAAGTTTCAGCTGAAGCAGTAGCAGAAACGCCAGCTGTTGAAGAAGTAGTTGCCGAAGCCCCAGCCGCTGAAGAGCCTGCCGCAGAGCAGGTAGAAGCTGCTGAAGAAGCTGCTGGCACTGAAGAGACTCCAGCTACCGAAGAAAACAAAGAAGAGGCTTAAATCGTGCTTGCCGCTGCGCTCGAACACTTGGTTAAGGGAATTGTTGATCATCCAGAGGATGCAACAGTAACCGAGAGATCAACCAACCGAGGTGAAATGTTGGAAATCCACGTTCACCCGGATGATCTCGGTCGAGTTATCGGGCGCAAAGGCCGCACTGCCAAAGCCCTTCGCACCGTAATCAATGCTCTTGCCGATGGCAAGAAGGTGCGCGTAGACGTAGTAGACGGCGATTTCTAATCAAACTAGTCTTCGGGTCGGTCGGTTACTAAAGGCCCACGGCCTCAAAGGTGCTATCAAGTTAGAGCTTTACACCGACTCCCCAAACGAACGTTTTGTGCCAGGTGCTTCTTTTAGTCTCCAAGTACCAGAATCATCATTTTGGTTCGGCAAAACTGTAACGGTCAAGGAACTGCGCTGGTACAACTCTCAACCGGTGTTATTTCTTGAAGGCATCGAAGATCGAACTCAAGCCGAAAGCCTAATCAAAGCCATCTTGTTGGTCCAGCAGGATCTAGATGTCGCTCCGAGTGAACCCGATGCCTGGTACGACCAGCAATTGGTTGGATTAAAGGTTTATCGCGATGGTAAAGAAATCGGCACCGTGGCTAGAGTTGAGCATTTACCAGCGCAAGATCTTTTGGTCATTGACTACAACGAAACTGAAATTATGGTCCCGTTTGTAAAGCAGCTGGTTCCTGAGGTAAATGTTTCCGAGAACCGAGTAGTTATCACTCCGCCTATGGGCCTATTTGAGGATATCGAGGAGGACTAGTGAAGATCCAGGCTGTCACTATCTTTCCTGAGTTTTTTGATGTCTTGGACATATCATTGTTAGGCAAAGCTCAAGAGCAGAACATACTTGATTTTTCTGCAGTCAATTTGCGTGATTACACCCACGATAAGCACAGAACCGTAGATGATTCACCATACGGTGGCGGTGCAGGGATGCTTATGAAAGCTGAACCCTGGGGCGAGGCTTTGGATGAACTATTGGCAAAAGATGGTTCGACCGTTCTAGTCGTGCCAACACCTGCCGGAGAACTGTTCAACCAAGAATTGGCTGCTGAACTAGCTACAAAAGAGCACATTGTCTTTGCCTGTGGTCGCTACGAGGGAATCGACCAGCGAGTTTTTGACTGGGCGGCAACTAAGAGCGAAATGAAAATGATTAGCCTCGGCGATTACGTGCTAAACGGTGGTGAAGTTGCCGCCTTAGCCATGATTGAGGCAATAGCTCGGCTAATTCCGGGGGTAATCGGTAATGCGGAGAGCCTGGTTGAAGAATCACACAGCAATGGCCTGTTGGAGTATCCAAGTTATACCAAACCGGCAATCTGGCGGGATCTAGAAGTGCCGGAGGTGCTCAGATCTGGTAATCACGCCGAGATAGCCAAATGGCGCTTAGAACAGGCGATTGAGCGAACCAAGCGCATCAGGCCTGATCTTCTAGATTAGCTTTGCTTTAGCGCTTTGGCTGTGGCAAGATATAGAGGTTGCCGTAAATAAAGGTTCCGCCGCAGGGGAGCAAAGGCAAATCAAGAAACTCTAAATACCCGTTTTGACCTGCGTGCAAATAGGAAGGCGTAACAAAAATGCAAACTCTAGACTCAGTCGACAAAGCAAGTCTAAAAACCGATATCCCAGAATTTCGTGTCGGTGACACCGTTAAGGTTCACGTAAACATCATCGAAGGTAACCGCAGCCGTATCCAGGTCTTCCAAGGAATTGTCATCCGCAGATCAGGTGCTGGAGTTCGCGAGAGCTTTACCGTTCGTAAAGTTTCATTCCAGGTTGGTGTTGAGAGAACTTTCCCAATTCACTCTCCAGTAATCGACAAGATTGAGTTGGTCAGCAAGGGTGCAGTTCGCCGTGCCAAGCTTTACTACCTTCGTGACCTTCGCGGTAAGAAGGCGAAGATTCGCGAGAAGCGCGATAACCAGGCTGAAGCCTAAATCCTAAGATCGCCAAAGCGATTTAAGGTTTAGCTCAAGAATTATGGCAAAAAAAGAAAAAGTTGAGCGCGAGCCGAGAGGTCCTTTTAAGGAACCTCGGAAAAAGCTACGTGAACTAAAAAAGAAGAACTCTTTACTTGCCCTGTTAATTGACACGCTAACCATAATTTTCTGGGCACTGATAATTTCTTCACTGGTTAAAACTTTTCTTTTCCGCTCTTTCTACATTCCATCTGGTTCGATGTTTGACACTCTGCAAATTAACGACCGGATTATCGTGAATCAGCTGGTGCCAAATGTCATACCAATTGAACGTGGCGATGTTGTGGTTTTCAAAGATCCAGGTGACTGGCTAGGTTATATCGAACCGGATGAGCCAAGTCATCCGCTAGCTCAGATCGGCGACTGGTTACTTTCAGTTGCCGGGTTGATCTCACCAGATAATGACCAGCATCTGGTCAAGCGCGTAATTGGCGTTTCTGGCGATCACGTAGTCTGTTGCGATGCGAATAATCGAATCACCATCAACGGTGAGCCGATTATTGAGCCGTATATCGCTAAGGATGTGAACCCATCTGATACAGAATTTGATGTTATTGTTCCGCAGGATTCGATTTGGGTACTCGGTGATAATCGCAGTAATTCTGAAGATTCTAGATATCATCCGGACGCACCGGGCAAGGGCTTTATTGCCAAGAAATATATTGTTGGCCGAGCTTTTGTAATTTCATGGCCGTTTAATCACCTCAAGTGGCTAGATAACTACCCAGATGTCTTCAAAAACGTCCCAGCTGCCAAGCCTTAATTTCGAAGCCAGTTTTGCTGGTGCCGGAGTCAGGCATGTTATTGGCATGGATGAAGTCGGTCGAGGTTGTATCGCTGGGGAGGTGGCAGTAGGTGCTGCTCTTATTGACATCCAAAAGACCACTTGGCCGGAGAATTTACGAGATAGCAAATTGCTCTCCGAAAAAGCCAGAGAAGAGATCTTCCCACTTTTAGTTGAGTACGCGATCGGATATTCAGTCGGCACAGCAACCGTTTCTGAAATAGAAGAACACGGAATTATTAAAGCCCTCGGCTTGGCTGGTAGCCGTAGTATCCAAGGATTGCTTGATCAACCCACCGCATTGGCTATCCTGAAATCGGAACCCGTGCAGCTGATTCTTGATGGCAATATTGACTACCTTGGCACTAAGTCATTTGGCTTTCCTGTTGCCACCAAGGTTCAGGCAGACCGAGACTGTGTTTCGGTAGCCACCGCGTCAGTTTTGGCCAAGGTGACCAGGGATAAGCTCATGCTCAACCTTGCCAAAGAGTATCCCGGCTACGGTCTAGATAAGAACAAGGGTTATGCTTCGGCCCAGCACCGCAGGGCCTTAGTTGAACTAGGCCCGAGCGAGATTCATCGAATAAGTTGGCTGAGCAAGATTTTGCAGGGGTAGAATAACCTTCACATGGACGAGAACGAATTTGAAGATTACGACCGGGAAGCTGAACTAGCCCTATTTCGTGAATACCGCAGCGTCGTGGACACCTTCCGCTACGTGATTGAAACAGAGCGAAGACTTTATTTAGCCAACGAAGTTGAATTCAAGAGAATTGATACCGAGTCCGATTTCTATTTTGAACTAAGCCTCACCGATGTCTGGGTTTGGGACATTTACCGCACCGATCGGTTTGTAAAGAACGTGAAAGTACTCACTTTCAAGGATGTAAACATCGAAGAGCTAACCGGTAAAGCTTTCGATCTACCTAAAGAACTCACTGTTGGGGATAACAACAACTAGGTTTTCAACAGGTTGATTTTTTCTGGCTAAGCGTAGCTTGAACAGCAAGATACTTGCTGCATGCTCGAAACATATGCGACCTGGTCGGAGATAACCGAGCCTGGGGACGCGATAGCTGGTTTATTACGCAGAGAACTTGGAGTTACTAATTCCCTTGCGCTAATTAGCGATGGAATTGGTTCAAAAGAGTTAGCGGCACTCCTGCCGGCGGATTACTTTCAGGCAGCAGGGTTCATTCAAACTCTCTCCGATTCGCTTGAATGCTGGCGTCGAAGAATCGCCATCGCAAACCCAGAGAAATCGTTAGAACGATTGGCCCAACTTGGCGGAGAACTAATCACCCCGGAGTCAGATCATTGGCCAACAACACTCGACGATCTGGCAGATCATCTGCCCGCAGCACTGTGGGTACTTGGAGATCCGAAAGTTTTTGAAGAAACCGCTATCAGTGTTATCGGGGCGCGCTTGGCAAGTGATTATGGGCTTAGGGTGACTCAAGATTTAGTTCGCTTTTGTGTTGATCAGGGTTGGCTGATTGTCTCTGGGGGAGCACTTGGCATAGATGCTAAAGCCAGCAAGGCAGCGCTTGAAAACCACGGCAACACTATCTGTGTCATGGCTGGTGGACTTGACCGTTTATATCCATCAGCCAATTTAGAACTTTTCAATTTGGCTCGGCATTCAGGTGCCGTCATTTCCGAAGTGCCGCCTGGCGTAAGTCCATCGAGGTGGCGATTTTTGCAACGCAATCGCCTGATTGCTTGCTTAGGCAAAGCCACCGTAGTCGTAGAAGCAGGCTATCGCTCTGGCTCGATAAACACCGCTTATCACGCCAATGAGATTGGCCGTCCAGTTGGTGCTATTCCTGGTCCAGTTGATTCGGTTAGATCGGCTGGGTGCCACCGGCTAATCAGGGAACAGCGAGCAGAACTTATCGCTACCCCCAACCAACTTGCCGAACTAATGGGCCTAAATACAGAACCAGATTTTCAAGCAATAAACCGAATAGATAATCACACCAGGGTGCTTGATGCTCTGCAAGGCAAGGCGCTTAGTCACGAGGTTATCGCTCGGCTTGCCGGCATGACCCTGGCCGAGACCCAATACACGCTCACCCAGCTAAGTAAGCGTCAACTGGTTCGTGAAATCTCCATAGGCTGGCAAAAGTTGTGATTACGCTTTGAGATATGCACTCAGAAGTTGTAGCACTAGCTGATCGGTTCGCCGATCACCTTGCTACACTCCGCGGTTATTCGGCGAACACCGTGAAAAGTTATCACAGCGATGTTCTCGATTTGGCTGGGTTTCTTGAAGGCAAAATAGATAAATTCTCGGAACTAGATTTAGCCTTGCTACGCGAATGGCTTTGGCAAGTAAGTCAGCGAGATGCGGCTAATAGCACTTTGGCTAGAAAAAGTGCTGCAATAAGATCTTTCACAGCTTGGTGCCAAGTTGAAGGAGTATTAGCCGCTGATCCGGGGCAGCGACTTAAGTCCCCCAAGTCAGCTAGACATTTGCCAAAAGTTGTTTCTAAAGAATCACTTCAAGATATTTTCGACCATTTACAAACCCTGGCTGGAACCGGCGAGCAAGTGGCCATCAGAAATCACTTTATTTTTGAAATGCTTTATGCCACTGGGGTTAGAGTCAGTGAGATATGTGGTTTAGATGTGCTCTCACTTGATCTTGACCGAAACATAATCAGAGTTATTGGTAAGGGGTCAAAAGAACGCGTAGTCCCTTTTGGAATCCCAGCTAAAGATGCGCTCAGAGCCTACTTGGCCGTTCGTGAAAGTTTCAATCCCGCAGCGCAGGAGCGAGCACTTTTACTAAACAGCAAGGGTAAAAGACTTGGTGTTCGTTCGGTGTACCAGTTGGTTGCTGAACTTCTTGCCGATACTCCAACCGGTGCATCTGGGCCACATACCCTGCGTCACACCGCCGCAACCCACCTGCTAGATGGCGGGGCTGATCTCAGGGCCGTCCAAGAACTACTCGGTCACGCAAGTTTGGGCACGACTCAGATTTACACACACGTTTCAGTTGAGCGTTTGCGTGAGGGCTATAAAAATGCCCACCCTCGTGCCTAGGGAAGAAGCCTTGTTGGGCTCATGCCAAATATATAAGCCTCAGGGCTTAGATAACCGCGCTCAGTTTTTAGGCCTAGGTGTATGCAGGCAATATCGCAGTGCCAGACATACTCGCTGTCGGGTTGGCAAACTGTGCCAATCACGTCACCGCGAATAATTTGGCTGCCGACAAGTAAATCTGAGCAAACCGGTTCAAAGGTTACGGCCCCGAGGGTAGTTTCCAAGGTCAAGACCTGGCGGTATCCAACCTTACCGACAAATGTGATTTCACCTGATTCTGGGGCAAAGACCAATTCGTCTATTACGGCATTCAAATCGATGCCTCGGTGCCCAGCCGAATACTCGCTTTGTGGAGCTAAATATTGTTGCAGGACGAAGCTTTGAGCTAATGGGCTTAGCCAAGGCTGATCTGGGTTCGGCACATAACTGCTTAGCAAACTCAATATGGCGGCAATTTCTTTCATCAGGCCATTATTGGGTTATTTCTTTGCTAGCCCACGGCCCTAAGTTTTAGGGGTGGAAAGCCTTTTGGCTGGCTGGTATAGTTGTGGAAGCGATAAGTTCGCAAGAAATCCAAGGAATTTACCTTCGTTTTTGCGTGCCTATCGACTTCGCGTGTCGAGCAACAATCGATAGTCGGTCCCAACTTGTTGGGTTTATCGGTTGCGACACCAGGGGCTTTGAACAACCGTTCATAGCCATTAACTGACCGACGCAGTTATTTTGCGTCAAAAAGGAGATACTGCCATGGCAGTAGTAACAGTCCGCCAGTTGCTAGACAACGGCGTTCACTTTGGTCACCAGACACGTCGCTGGAACCCAAAGATGAAAAGATACATCCTGACCGATCGTTCAGGTATTTACATCATCGATCTACAAAAATCACTCACCCACATCGATAAGGCATATGAGTTCGTTCGCGATATCGTATCTGCCGGCGGCAGCGTACTGTTCGTTGGAACAAAGAAGCAAGCTCAGGAAGCCATCGCTACCGAAGCGCAGCGCGTAGGCATGCCATACATCAACGAGCGTTGGTTGGGTGGATTACTAACTAACTTCCAAACCGTTTCTAAGCGACTAGCTCGTTTGAAGGAACTTGAGACCATGGATTTCCAGGACACCAAGAAATCTGGCTATACCAAGAAAGAACTACTTATTCTTTCTCGCGAGAAGACCAAGCTTGAAAAGACTCTTGGCGGTGTTCGTAATGTCACTAAGACCCCTTCAGCAATTTGGGTAGTCGACACTATCAAGGAGCACCTAGCAATTACCGAAGCCAAGAAGCTTGGTATTCCGGTAATCGGTATTTTGGACACCAACTGTGATCCAGATGAGGTCACCCTTGGTATTCCAGGTAACGATGACGCAATCCGCTCCGTTCACTTGCTAACCAAAGTTATTGCTGATGCAGTTGCAGAGGGTTTGAAGAAGCGTCACTCAAAGCCAGAAGAGGTTCAGCCTCTTGCTGACTGGGAGAAGGAATTACTAGACCAGGCACAAGCTAAGGCCGAGCCGGTGGCTGAGAAAGCTGAAGAAACTCCAGCTGAAGAAGCAGCAAGCGAAGAAGTTAAGGACAAAGAGTAATGGCTAACTACACCGCATCTGATGTGAAGACTCTTCGCGAGCGCTCTGGCGCTGGCATGATGGACTGCAAGGCAGCTCTTGATGAGGCTGATGGCAATCTAGACAAAGCTATGGAAGTGCTGAGACTAAAAGGTCTAAAAGGCGTAACCAAGCGTGAAGGTCGCACCACCTCGAACGGAATCGTTGTTGCCAGAGTTTCTGGTGGCACCGGTTACCTAGTCGAGCTTGCTTGTGAGACCGACTTTGTTGCTAAGGCAGATAAGTTCGTGGCACTGGGAGATATGATCGCTGACGCGATTGTTGCTGCCGGAGCAACAACTCTAGAAGCCGCCTTGGCTGCCACTGCTGGTTCAAAGACTGTTGCCGATGCAATTACCGATGAAGCAGCAATCATGGGCGAGAAGGTAGAACTTCGCCGCATTTCAGTTGTTGCTGACGACAGCGTAGATGCCTACCTGCACCGCACTTCAAAAGACCTACCGCCGCAGGTTGGCGTTTTGGTTGCTTTCAAAGGCGCTGACAAAGACACCGCACACGATGTTGCAGTTCACATCGCTGCCTTTAGCCCTACCTATCTAAGCTCTGCCGATGTTCCTGCCGAAGTGGTTGAAACAGAGCGCAGAATTGCTGCCGAAACAGCGCGCAATGAGGGTAAGCCAGAGGCCGCCTTGGAGAAAATCGTTGAAGGGCGAGTCAAAGGCTTCTTCAAGGAGAACTGCCTATTGGATCAAGACTTTGCTAAAGACAACAAGGTTAGCGTTGGCAAGGTTCTCGAACAGAGCGGTCTGACCGTGTCGGCTTTTGCTCGATTCCGTGTAGGCGCTTAGTTTTTCTAAACTATTCAAAAGGCTCAGGTCCTAGACCTGGGCCTTTTGGCTAAGCCAGAGCCTAAACTAGATGAGAAAAGGTTTTTGAGAGGGATAGCTATGCCATCAACTCAGCGTCGTGTTTTATTGAAATTATCCGGTGAGGCATTTGGTGCGGGAAACCTGGGGGTTGATCCAGACATCGTCTCCGGTATTGCCAGGGAAATAGCTGAAGCCGCTAAGAAGGTGCAAATAGCTATTGTCGTTGGTGGTGGTAACTTCTTCCGCGGAGCCGAACTTTCTCAACGTGGCATGGATCGTGCTCGTGCCGACTACATGGGTATGTTGGGAACTGTCATGAACGCTCTTGCCCTGCAAGATTTCCTAGAGCAGGCAGGTTGTGACACCAGAGTGCAGTCAGCAATTTCGATGGCACAGGTTACCGAGCCATATATTCCACTTCGTGCAATTAGACACATGGAAAAGGGTCGCGTAGTAGTCTTTGGTGCTGGTGCAGGTCTTCCATACTTCTCAACTGATACAGTTGCAGCGCAAAGAGCGCTTGAAATCCATGCCACTGAAATCCTGGTGGCTAAAAACGGAGTAGATGGTGTCTACTCGGCTGATCCAAAGAAAGACCCGAGCGCTAAAAAACTTGACGAGCTTACATATCAGGAAGCGCTAGTCAAAAAACTCAAAGTGGTTGACTCAACGGCATTCAGCCTTTGCATGGACAACAATATCCCGATGGTGATCTTCGGGATGCAACCCGAAGGCAATATCACAAAGGCGCTTTTGGGTAAGAAGATTGGTACGACCGTAAAGGCGTAATTCAAGAAGGAATAAAAATGATTCAAGAAATTTTGGCTACCGCTAGCGACAAGATGCAAAAAGCTGTTGAATCGGCTAAGGAAGATTTCGCAACCATTCGTTCAGGTAGAGCAAACCCAGCACTATTTCAGAAACTAATGGTTGATTACTACGGCACGCCAACTGCACTTTCCTCACTGGGTTCAATTGCTAACCCAGAAGCCAGAACCATTGTGGTTACTCCTTATGACAAAGGAGCGCTTGCTGCTATTGAAAAAGCAATTAGAGACATGCCTAATCTTGGCGCTAACCCAACCAACGACGGAAATCTGATTAGGGTATCGCTACCAGAACTAACAGAAGAGCGCCGCAAGGATTATGTGAAGATAGTTCGCAACAAGGCCGAAGACCACAGAGTTTCTGTTCGTAATATCCGCCGTAAGGCCAAGGATGAACTTGACGCTCTAAAGAAAGACGGTTTGGCCGGTGATGATGATCTAGCTCGGGCTGAAAAGGAATTAGAAGCATCAACTAAGACTCACGTAGATAACATCGACGAAGCGCTAAAACGCAAAGAAACCGAACTCCTAGAGGTCTAGCCTTGGCTGAGACAGAGAGCAAGGGGAGATCGGTATCCCAGGCAGTAATCTACGGGTTACTGCTTGCTGGTGCTTTTCTCATCTCGGTCCTGATTGTCAAAGAACTCTTCATATTTCTTATCGCTATAGTTGCGGCTTTCGGCGTATGGGAGCTCTGTGATGCCCTAAGGCAAAAGAACTGGCAAGTGCCGAAAATTCCAGCCGCTGTTGGAACTGCTCTGGTCATGCCAATTACCTATTGGGGTGGGGAGAGATACCAGTGGTTGGCAGTTCTCGGGCTGGTCGGAATAATGATGCTTTGGCGAGGCGTAGAACTAATCATCCAGCGCGCTTCACTAGAGCGCAGCTTTAGCGAAATCATCAGGGATTTTTCCGCTTCAGCTTTTGTAATTATTTATGTTCCGCTAACCATGAGCTTTGCCGCACTGCTATTAGCCGAACCGGCAAGAGATGGCTTTGTCGAGGGGAAGTACTGGGTAATCACAATTGTCACCACGGTAATCCTTATTGACAGCAGTGCCTATCTGTTTGGTAGGAAAATCGGTAAAACTCCCATGCTTCCAAAAGTTAGCCCAAAAAAGACCTGGGAGGGGTTTGCCATCTCAGTGCTCTTTGCACTAGCCAGCACCCTGATCCAAACCCCGTGGCTACTTCAATTACCCTGGTGGTTTGCCTTCGTGATTACTGCCGTGATCTTGCTATCAGCCGTACTTGGTGATTTTGCCGAGTCACTGATCAAGCGTGATCTGGGCGTAAAAGATATGTCTAGTTTGATTCCAGGCCACGGCGGCATGATGGACAGACTTGATTCGATGCTGCCGGCATGTCTTACCGGCTACCTGATGATGATATTTGTGGTTAGGTTCTTCTGATGAGTGGGCAAATGTTTACTCGAGCAAACAAGCTCGGTTACAGCATCGAGCAGGTGGAAAAGTTTCTTGAGCTGGCAAAGAGGCAGTATCTTGATCCAAGCATTGTCCTTTTTGATGTTTCCAGCCTTCGCGAAACCAGATTTGACCTAGAAAAAAACGGTTACCTAATCGGAGCGGTCGATTCTGCCATCGAAAAACTAGAGGACGTATTCGCCCAGCGTGAGCTGGAGCGCAAGTTGGCTAGCCTGGGCTATGGCGAATTTGTCCAGGAGCTAAACGCCTTGAAGGAACTGCTCGGATCAAGGGTCAAACGCAAAAACGGTCAGAAATTTGACCGCCGGCGCTGGCCGAATCAGGGTTATAGCAAAAAGCAGGTGGATCAACTCTGTTCTCAACTTGCAACACACTTGACCGACACCTTTCCAGTCAGCGCTAAAGATGTAAGGCTTAGTGTGTTCAAGATGAAGCGAGGTGGCTATGCTGAACATCAAGTCGACGCTTTCATCGACAAATTCGTCGAACTCATCCAACGTGAAACCGTACTTCGCCAAACTTCTCGCTAGCTTTATCGGCCTTGGTTTAGTCTTTGGGCTGGTAGCCAGTGAAGTGCAGGCGGCTATGCCTAAAGCCAGCACTATTCTTTCGAAATTGGCCATTAAGGGCAGGGCCCCGCAAACCGGTTATGACCGAGAACTATTCAGCGATGGTTGGGGCTCGATTGGAAGTTGTGATGTTCGAAACTACATTCTGGCGAGAGATCTAAAATCAATTACCTGGCGGGCTAGTCCCGATTGCACCGTCGCCACTGGTAAATTGACTGATCCATACACCGGCAAAATCATTAATTTCGTTCGAGGCGTTGGCACCTCGTCTGCTGTGCAAATTGATCACGTGGTCGCGGTAAGTGATGCCTGGCAAAAAGGCGCTCAGAAACTAACTTCCACTCAGCGCTACAACTTTTACAACGACCCGCTAAATTTGCTTGCCGTAGATGGCCCGACCAATTCCAGAAAAAGTGATAGCGATGCGGCCAGCTGGCTACCACCGCGCCGTGCATACTGGTGCCCCTATGTGGCAAGACAAATAGCGGTCAAATACAAATACAAACTCTGGGTTACTAAAGCAGAGCGCGATTCCATGGTTAGAGTGCTCAAGAGCTGTCCTGATCGACGCATCCCAGCGGGGTAATTAACCCCTCATCGGCTAAACTTGGGTTTTAGAGGTGATCAGGCATGGGTAGGTATGAGTTGGCCCGTCCAACTCTGCGTAAGCGCATCATCAACCGAGTAATTGGAGTTGATGTTGCTGAGCGGATGAAGAATTGGCAGCTAGCCAAGCGCATTCGCAACCTCGCCTTTAGCGCAGTAGCTTTCTTTTTTGCTGGCTCCTATGTTTTGGTAACCGCAGTTGATCCCTACGGGGGAGCACTCTCCAGCGCCTATGCTTTTGAGTTCGAAAATACTGCCGACTCGCAAACCTATGGTTTTGCTTCGCAGCAGAAAATCAGCTTTTCCAGAGATGGTTGGGAAGTTGTCACCGGTGATGAGGCGGCCGCCATTTACGTGGCCAATGCCGAAACCCCGGCTACCGGAACCGTGAAGGGTTATGCCTACTCCCTTTTGATCAAACAGGGTTGGGGAAGAGATCAGTACTCTTGTCTCGTAGCGCTCTGGGAGCGCGAATCAAACTGGCGTTGGAATGCATACAACAAGTCCTCCGGAGCTTACGGAATCCCACAATCGCTGCCAGGTGCGAAGATGGCAGAAATGGGATCTGACTGGCAAACTAATCCAGAAACTCAGATCCGTTGGGGAGTTAGTTACATCAAGAACCGATACGGAGCGCCTTGCGGTGCAATGGCCCACTCAAACAAGTTCAACTGGTACTAAATGCCTAGAAATAACCGACCCAAAAACTCTAAGCGCCAAGCTGAAGAAGAAGAGCTGGATTTAGAACGAGTTCGCTCTGGTATTGCTCGTACTGAGGTAAAAAATGGTACCGAGTTCACGGTCCAAACCACCGCCGGTCGCTCGGCAGAGGAAACCAAGCGCTGGATCTGTCCTTACTGCCAGGTAAGTTTTGGCCCAGGCATTTCTCACGTGGTTGCTTGGGAGTCAGCAGCCGGGCCTACCCAACGACGACACTTTCATAACAACTGTTGGAAAAAATTCCAAGGTCGCATAATTTGAGTGGGATTGAAATAAAGTCTTCGGTTGAACTGCCGTCTAAACGCGAAGCGCTGAGCCTAGTTACTCAAGATAATCTAAAGCTCGTAGGTGAATTAGCACTTCCGCAAAGCAATTCACCAAAAGCAACCCTAATTATGTTGCATCCGCTACCGACTGCCGGTGGCTTTATGGATTCGCATATCTATCGCAAAGCCGCTAACCGCCTTCCAGCCCTAGCTGATCTAGCGGTGCTCAGGTTTAATACCCGCGGCACCGAATCGCCGCATGGAAAATCAGAAGGTAGCTTTGCAGATGGTGTTGCAGAGCGACTCGATGTTATGGCTGCGGTCGATTACGCCCAGCAGAGGAAACTCCCAAACCTTTATTTAGTCGGTTGGTCTTTTGGTACGGAGCTGGCTCTAAAGTATGGGCCGGAATTAGATGTGTTAGGCGCCATTTTACTTTCTCCGCCACTTCATCGAACTAATGAAAAAGAACTACTTCGCTGGAATGACACTACAAAAAAGTTGGTTGCGTTAATCCCAGAGCATGATGATTATTTGAAGCCACTTGAGGCGGCCCAGCGCTTTAGCGTAATAAACCATATTGATTTGATAGCAGTCGAAGCAGCCAAACACCTCTGGGTGGGAGAGAACGCAACAAAACGAGTCTTGGATGAAATTGTAAAAGTAGTGAACCCGGCTAAATCCCCACTACCTGATTTTTACTAACGTTTATTTTGTGTCGGAACCCAAACTTCTCGAATGATTAGTAGCACTGTGGCGGCAACCGGAATGGCCAGCAGCGCTCCAAGAATTCCAAGCAGTGCTCCACCGGCAAGGGCAGAGACCATCACTAGGGCAGCTGGGACATTTACCGCCCGCTTCATAATTCGCGGCGAGATCAGGTAGGCCTCAAGCTGGGTATAAAGAAGCACAACTATGGCAACCGTGATTGTGGTCTCTGGCGGCATGGTGGCCGCCGTAATTCCGATTACGACGATGGCACCGGAAATTGAGCCAACCACCGGAACTAGCACCAAGAGAAAGTCGATGAAGGCCAGCACCACGGCGTATTCAACACCGGCAAACAACAAAGTTATAAACACGATTGAAGCGTTAATTGAGGCAACGCTTACCTGCCCCATCACATAGCGGCCAACCGAAGTGACTACCTGGTCGACGATGTGGCCGACTCGCTCGCGCTTTGACTTTGCGACAAGATTTACCAACACATTCTTGATGGCGTGATGTGAACTAATAAAGTAAATGGTCAAAATGCAAACGGTTAGAAAAGCGGCCGTCCCGTTCAAGATACTCAGTCCAACCTGAACCACTCCGCCTAAAAGATTCGGCCAATTTTTGCTATCGGCTAAATACTCACCGGAAGAGGTAAGGGCATTGCTAACCGCACCATCGAATCTTGCATCAAGATCGCTGATCCATGGGGTCTGCACCAAACCCTTTAGTAATTCTGGTAAGTGAGTTAGAAACTCACTAGCTTGGCTAATCAGCGGTGGCAAAATTACCACAATCACCATAGTGATCAAACCGATTAGACCTAGACCCACAATCGATATCGCAATGGCGCGACGCTTGACTCTTTTTTCTAAAATCTGAATAAGTGGTTCAAGCCCGAGCGCTAAGAATAGCGCGGTGATTATAGAGGTCAGGATGCTGGCGATTGATAACAGCGCATTACCGAGCATCACTGCGGTCAATACACCGAGGCCACCTAATAGGCCAATCTGATAAGCGTGGCTTACCCTAATAAGACTAGGTTTTGACATGCCCCACCTGCCAATCTAGGACTAGATGTCCTTATCGATTTGATCAATAACCTGCTTTAGGTTATTCAAATACACCAAAATGCTATCGCGCTCATTGGTTAATTTTCTTTCGGCTTCCTCTAGCTGAGTAAGCCTTTCGGCTACCTTGGACTTGGTGCCAGCAATGATATTTCTCGCCTCAGCTTCGGCAGCGGCAATAATCTGTTCAGCTTTTGCCCTCGCCTGTTCAGTTGATGCCTTGTTGATGGATTTAGCTCCTGCTTCTAGAGTCTCCGCCTCAAGTTTTGCTGCCGCCACCCTGGTAAGAGCGTTGGAGAGCTGTGCGTTGGCATCATCGAGATAGCGCTGGGTTTTTGCAACCGCTTCTTGATGCTTTCTCAGATATTCCGCTTCAGCTTCTGCTCGTCTTGCGGTGAGCTCTAAATTGAGATCGATTCGAGCCTGTTCGCTCAACATGCTGTCGGCTAGTGCTTGGCCAAATGGCTGCATGAGCTGACGCTCTAGAATTAGCTTTCGCTCAGCCAAGGCGCGATCTGACTCAGCCTGCTTTAGTTCAACCTCACGCTTTGCAGTTGCTCGCATCTTGGCAACCTCGGTTGCTACTGCTCCACGGGTTGCCCCAGCCTCGCGTATGGCATCGTTGACCAGTTCCTCGGCCTCCATTTTGGCCTTAGCCATGGTTTCGTCATAATCGTTCTTAGCCGAATTGATGATGCGATCGGCCCGACGGTTAGCTTCGGCAACAAGTTCGTCGTAATAATCCTGGGCATCTAACTTCTGCTGTTCGATAGTGCTGGCGGCAGCCCTGAGCATCGCTTCACGATCACTTTCGGCATCGGCGACTAGTTTTAGGGCAAGTTCCTCCGTAGTTGCCAGAATTTGGGCGGCTTTAGCTCCAACACCTGCATAACTTGGATTTTTGTTCTCGGAAAGCTCGGTTTCCAGGGCAACTAAGCGATTCTGGGCTTCCCGTAACTCATTGGCTAAAGTGCTGTTTTGGGTGGTCAGATTTAGCAATTCACGGCGAAAATCGCGGATAGCGTCATCAACGCTGGCACGGTCGTAACCGCGCAAACCCACTGGAAATTCAGTCTCTTCGGCTGCCAAGGGGCGCTCCTTAGGGCTTCGGTAGAATAGACGAGTTGTCTTACTTTCCCCAAGTTTAGCCTGAAAGGAGCCTTATGCGGTTTGTTATTGCCAGCACGCTGCTAGCCCTTTCGGCCCTAAGCGTGCTAACCGGCTTTATCATCAAGGGCCCATTTGACGACGCCAACCGCAAACAGGTCGATTTTGAGCTTAATTCCGCCTATTCCTATGCGGTCATACCAAATGAAACACTGAAGCGATTCCCTGGTGAAATTACCGTTCAAGCATCAGGCCAGAAAGAGATTTTCTATGCAGATGCTAGAGAGCGTGATATTCAGGATTGGATCGGAACCAGTAACTTTGTCAGTCTAAATCTAAGCCAAGCCAACGAGGCTGATGTAACAGAGATTACCGCTGGTGGGGAAAATCAAAATCCCGAGGGTAGCGACATGTGGCGAACCGCAATAAAGGTCAAAAACGACCTAAACACAGATGTGGCTATGGCCGATGACACAGCAATTTTGTTAGCTAGCGACGGGTTTAAGCATGGCCCAGAGGCAGTCACAATAATTTGGCAGGTAAACACTTTGATCGATTGGCCGCTTGTCTTAATTTACGGTGGCTTGGGACTTCTCGTTTTGGGTCTGATTCTAAATTTCTGGGCCTTGCGTAACCTTCGTAAACTTCGTGGCCCGAGAAGACGAATACCGAAAGCGCCATCGGGGCCAAAATATCGTAAGAGAATCAGATCGGATATCCCGATTCGGGGCAGAAGAAGAATAGGTCGGAAGATAGCAGTCATTCCAGCTGCATTAGTAACTTTTGGGCTTTTAGCCGGTTGCGCTAATTCCGCTGAAGCTAAACCAGAGACAGAATCAGGTTTGAGCCCAGCTACCAGCGTTGTGGTCAACGATGCCCAGCTTCAAAGAATCGTTCGTGAAGTCGCCACAACAGTGAAGACTGCAGATGGGGCCAGGGATGAACCACTACTTTTAACCCGTGTAGCCGGTCCTGCACTCGAACTTAGAAAAATTCAGTACTTCTTGCAAACCAAGAACAAGAAAATTCCGAAGCTTCCGGAAATTATTGCTAACCCGGTCACCATAGCCCTACCGATGCAACTGCCGGCAGCTGAATTGGGTTGGCAACCAAGAACTATCATGGTGGTCACCAAATCTGAGGCGACCACCCGTGCACCCCAACTTCTGGTGCTGCAGCAGGAGAGCCCTCGAGAGAACTATAAACTTTGGTATTTGATTGATCTATTACCAAATGCCAAATTCCCCGACGTAGCGGCGCAGGATATCGGAGCTATCTCGGTAGCGGCCGAGAACGAGTATCTCGCCACCAAGCTCAAAAGCCTGCCTTTCAAATACGGTGACACCCTGAATAAAGGCACGGAGAGTAAATATTTCGAGGCATTTGATTTAGCTTCGGATAAGTTTTATGCCGCCATCTCACAGGATCAGGCAGACAAGATTGCCAAGCAGGTCAACGCCAAGACTTCAATTAGATTCCAACACAGTTTGGGCAACCCAAACATTATTGGAATGTTGACTTTGGAATCGGGTGGTTTAGTTGCTGTTCAGATGAATGACACTGAGATTATCCGACCAAAGATTCGCGGTCAGGCGGTGTCGGTGACCACCATAGAAGGCAAGATTCTACTTAACGCTCCTGGCTCATCAACTGGGATAAAAACCGTTTATGGCAACCAGATGCTTTTCTACGTTCCGGTTTCCGGGTCGGCAGAGAAAATTCGACTGGTTGGCGCTAGCCAAGGTATCTTGTCGGTGAAGGCACTAGATTGAGCGAACTTAATAATTCCTTCCGCGGTGCAGTTGACCTTTCGGCTCTTGCCAATAAAGTTGTCAAAGATAAAATCGGTAGCAATAGTCAGACGCCAAAAGTTACCGTGCCAGCTTTTTCGCTTGATTTGAGCCAACCAGTTGTCCGGTCGGTAATCGAAATCTCAAATGTAGTCCCAGTGATTGTCAGTTTCTGGGATAAGGCAGATGCCGCCAGCGTTTCGTTGACCCAAAAGCTAGAAAAGCTTTCCGAGCACTCACAGGGAAAGTGGTTTTTAGCCAAGCTTGATATCATGGCTCAGCCAGACTTAGCCCAAGCCTTTGCGGTTACCGCACCTGCGACAGTGGCAATGATTTTGGCTGGTGAGCCTAGGCCACTGTTCCAGGGCGATCAGAGTGTCGATGACTTGATCACTTTTCTAGAAAAACTTATCGAACTTGCCAAGAGCCAAGGCTTAGAAGGCGAGTTAGTAATCGGCGAGGTGAGCACTCAACCTGAGCCAGAGCTAAGCCCAAGTGAGCAGCTTGCCCTTGATGCCATGGAGCGTGGGGAATTCGATGCTGCTGTCGAGATTTACCAAAAAGAACTTAGAGATAAACCAAATGACGAGACGCTCCTGGAGCGTCTCGCTCAGGTAAAACTCGTTGCAAGAACCTATGCCGGGGAGATTGAAACCGAACTTGCCGTTGAGCCGAAAACAGTTGCTGAGGCTATGCGAAAAGCTGACTATTTACTGGCCATCGGTGATGCAGAAACCGCTTTTGGGCTTTTGCTAGAGTTTTTCGATCTTGCTGAAGATAAAACAGTTTTTACCAATCACCTGCTTGAATTATTCAATGCTGTCGGAAAAAACAACCCTGCGGTCATCAAAGCCCGTCGGGACTTAGCTGCAAAGATGTTTTAATCATGGGAATTTACCTTGACTACGCAGCTACAACTCCGATCCGCGATGAAGTTTTGGAAAGTTACGTTCACTACCTAAAAGAATTGGGTAATCCCTCATCAGTTCACACCTCTGGTCAAGCAGTCAGAAAAGCTCTTGAGGAAGCCAGAGAATCCCT
The DNA here is from genome assembly GCA_030831605.1 of Rhodoluna sp. GTDB lineage: Bacteria > Actinomycetota > Actinomycetes > Actinomycetales > Microbacteriaceae > Rhodoluna. Next base: position 17,229 of record JAURKU010000010.1, on the reverse strand, counting down.
AGCCCAAAGCCTTGGCTGTCACCGCAGTGAAATTATTTTCACCTCTGGTGGAACCGAAAGTAACAACACGGCGATTAAGGGGCTCTATTGGCAGCGAAAAGAAGAAGATGCTAAGCGTAATCTGATCATTACCGCTGGCACCGAGCACCACGCTGTCATCGACCCAATCGAGTGGTTAGAAAAGCACGACGGTGCAGAAATTATTTGGCTACCGATAGATGAGTTTGGGCAAATTGATCTAGTTGGGCTAGCGACTCTGCTAACTCAGATTCAAGAACGCGTTGCGCTGATAACTTTGATGTGGGCCAATAACGAAACCGGTTTGATATTCGACATCAAAGCAGTAACTTCTTTGGCTTCGAGATTTGGCATTCCCGTTCACTCCGATGCAGTTGCTGCTTTTGGCCATATTCCGATCGGTTTTGCTGATTCAGGCCTTGCCACACTCGCTGTATCGGCTCATAAGGTAGGTGGGCCTATTGGGGTAGGGGCCATGGTCGTGTCCCGACAGACCAAACTTGTCTCACTAATTCACGGCGGTGGCCAAGAGCGTGGCCTTCGTTCTGGAACAATGAACGCTCCGGCTGCGAAGGCTTTTGCCCACGCTGCAGAAATTGCTGTTCGGGAATTACCGGACGAGGCTAAACGGCTTGCCGAATTGCGTGACTATCTAGTTCAAGGCGTTCACAGGTTAACCGATGTTGCTCGATTCACTGGAACTATTGAAAATAGACTACCGAATAACGCACACTTCATATTTGAAGGTTGCTCGGGAGATTCACTCTTGTTTCTATTGGATCAGCAAGGTATTTCAGTTTCCACAGGTTCAGCTTGTCAAGCCGGAGTAAATGGCCCAAGTCACGTGCTGATTGCGATGGGTAGATCGCAAGCAGATGCAAACGGTTGCATTCGCGTCACACTTGGAAATAAGACAACCAGAGAAGACATCGATGGCTTCCTTGCTGCACTGCCAGCGGCTGTCAATGCTGCCTTGAAAGCTGGTGTTCAAAAGTGAAAGTACTAGCGGCCATGAGTGGTGGGGTGGACAGTGCAGTGGCTGCCGCCAGAGCTGTCGAAGCAGGTCACGAAGTTGTTGGAGTGCACCTCGCGTTATCTAGAATGCCTGGAACTCTACGCACCGGTTCGAGAGGCTGCTGCACTATTGAAGACAGCATGGACGCCCAGCGAGCAGCGAATGTCTTAGGAATACCTTTTTATGTCTGGGATTTTAGTGAAAAGTTCAAACTAGAAGTAGTTGATGATTTCATAGCCGAATACGAATCGGGTCGGACACCAAATCCATGTATGCGCTGCAATGAAAGAATCAAGTTCGCTGCGCTACTGGAAAAAGGTTTAGCTTTAGGTTTTGAGGCTATCTGCACCGGCCACTATGCCAGCATCCTAAAAGATGGCGAAGGCAACCTAGAATTGCACCGCTCTGAAGCGCTCGCTAAAGATCAAAGCTACGTACTCGGCGTACTAACCGCGGAACAACTAAAGCACTCGATGTTTCCGCTGGGACATACCGCCAGTAAGGATCTAATTCGGCAAGAGGCTGCCGAAAGAGGGCTTTCGGTTGCTGCCAAGCCCGATTCTTACGACATCTGTTTTATTCCTGAAGGCGATACCCAAGATTGGTTGGCTGATCGACTTGGTAGCACTGCTGGTGAAATCGTCGACATGGAAGGCAATGTTCTAGGCCAGCACCAGGGAGCACATGGATTTACCGTCGGTCAACGAAAGGGCCTCCAACTTGGTAGGCCAGCTTCTGATGGTAAGCCTCGCTATGTGTTAGCTGTGGATGTGAAGACCAACAAGGTCGTCGTTGGCCCAGCAGCAGCTCTAGCGGTGAAAGAGTTATCGGGTAAAAACTACAGTTGGTGCGGTAAAGCCAAAGCTGATGCTGAGGAGTTCTTCGCAGCAGATGTGCAGGTTCGGGCCCACGGCGAGCAGGTGCCATGTCAGGTTTCGGTTACTGACCAGCAAATGATTATCAAATTAGATGAACCTATTCTTGGGGTAGCGCCAGGTCAAACTGCTGTTATTTATCTTGGCACTCGAGTACTTGCCCAGGTCACAATTGATGCCACCGTATCTGCAGTGGCTGAGTTCTCAACAAGCTCGGCGAGCATTGACTAATCTGTCCACCCTGTTAATAGGCTTATAGCGTGCCAAGTCCAGCTGAACGAATTGCTTACCTAGTCGATGAAATCAATCGGCATCGCCGCGCCTATTATCAAGAAAATACCCTGCTGATTAGCGATGCAGAATACGACAAATTGATGAAGGAGCTGGAGCTACTTGAGGCTAAGCATCCAGAACTGATTACCGGTGATTCACCAACTCAAAGTGTCGGAGGTTCAGCAAATGAAACTTTTGCCCCGGTTGAGCACCTGGAGCGGATGTGGAGCTTAGATAACGCTTTTGATGATGAAGAGCTAACTGCTTGGGCGAATCGGGTTGGTACCGCAAGGTTTCTCTGCGAACTGAAGATCGATGGATTAGCTATCAACTTGCGTTATCAAAACGGTGTTCTGGTTTCAGCGGCAACTAGGGGCGATGGTGCTGTTGGTGAAGATGTCACCAATAACGTCAGAACCATAAAACAAATTCCGCAGAAACTAAAAGGTAAAGACATTCCTGCGGTGGTTGAAATTCGCGGTGAGATATTTTTTGCAGTTGCTGATTTTGATCAGCTCAATGCTGGCCTGGTGGCCTCCGGCAAGGCACCATTTGCTAATCCGCGTAACTCTGCGAGCGGTTCGCTGCGCCAGAAGGATCCAGCAGTTACTGCTTCTAGGCCGCTGCAAATGCTGGTGCATGGAATTGGTGCTTGGCCAGATGCACCGTTTAATTACCAGAGTGAACTCTATGAACTGCTAAAGGGTTGGGGGCTGCCAACCTCGAGCCGCTATAAGGTACTCGAAGGAATTCATGAGGTTGCCGGCTACATCGCAAATTTCAAAGAGCACCGTCATGATCTCGAGCATGAGATTGACGGGGTAGTTATCAAAGTCGATTCACTTGCTGAACAACGTACGTTGGGCTTTACAGCTAGGGCGCCGCGTTGGGCAATTGCCTATAAGTATCCGCCCGAACAGGTGAATACCAAACTTCTAGATATTCGAGTTTCCATCGGAAGGACAGGTAGAGCAACTCCATATGCGGTAGTTGAGCCAGTCAAGGTTGCTGGCTCAACAATTGAGTTTGCCACCCTGCATAACCAGGACGTAGTCAAAGCTAAAGGTGTGCTGATTGGTGACACGGTGGTTATTCGCAAGGCAGGAGATGTTATCCCAGAGATTCTAGGGCCCGTTGTTGATCTTCGTGATGGTAGTGAAAAGGCATTCGTCATGCCAAAAAACTGTCCAGACTGCGGTGCTAAGTTAGCTCCCGCCGCCGAAGGTGATGTTGATCTTCGCTGTTCAAACAATGAGAACTGTCCCGCTCAGTTGCGTGAACGCGTTGCCTATATCGGTTCACGTTCGGTTCTGGATATTGAAGCTTTAGGTTATGTTGCAGCGGTTGCCCTGACTCAACCGGTTGAGCCTAAACAAGCGCCACTTCGATCCGAGGCGGACTTATTTACATTGACCATGGATCAGCTACTTCCAATAAAAACCTATGTTCTTGATCCAGATACCGGTATTCCCAAATTAGATGATGATGGTAAACCAAAGATTGTTGCCTTCTTCAGTAAGCAGGATAAGCAAAATGGCTTAGTGCCAGCAGAGGTAGCAATCAAGCTACTGAAGAATATTGAAGAGGCTAAGACAAGACCGCTCTGGAGAATACTGGTTGCTCTTTCAATTAGACACGTTGGCCCAGTTGCCGCTAGGTCACTGGCAAATCACTTCGGTTCGATTGATCGAATCTTTGCCGCCTCTGAGGATGAATTATCCGAAGTTGATGGGGTCGGACCAATTTTGGCTAAGTCGCTAAAGGATTGGATTCAAATTGATTGGCACAAGAATCTAATTGAGTCTTGGCGTAAGGCAGGGGTCTTGCTCGAGATCCCTGATCACCAAGGGCCTGGTTCAAATAATTCAACTGGTGGAATATTCGCAGGCCTTAGCATCGTGGTTACTGGAACTTTGCAGAACTACACCAGAGAGCAAATCGAGGAATTGATTATTACTAATGGAGCTAAGGCCGCTTCCAGTGTTTCAAAGAACACCGCATTTGTAATAGCGGGGACTAATGCAGGTTCCAAATTGGCCAAAGCCGAATCACTCGGAGTGCCAGTTATATCAGAAGATGATTTCGCTAAGAAATTAGCAAACTAGTTGTTGTTATTTACGTCTGCTTCGTCAGCAGAAACCATGCTTTCGGTTGACATCAACTTGCCCATTGAATCTAGGAAGTCAACGACTTCTTCTCTCTCTTCAGAAAGTTCATTCAATCTTTCGCGGGCATCCTTGATGGCGTTTTCTGCATAGCCTTGAGCTTTTCTAGCTAGCAATTCAGCGCGGCGACGGGAGGTGTTGATCAACTCAGTTGCTCTGCGCTGCGAGTCTTCAAGAATCTGATCTCTGTTGTTTCTAGCATCACGGGAAACGCGCTCTGCTTCCGCCAAAATCTCTGCAGCACGCGCAGAAGAGTCAGCCAGTGTTCTGTTTGCCTCTTCGGTGACCGCCTGGGCTTGAGCAACAGCCGCCTGGTAAATTCTCAAGGCTTCCTGCTCTGCCTCATCGCGCTTGGCTTTTAACTCGGCTTCGAGGTCAACTCTTGCTTGGGCGGTACGCTGGCTTAGTTCGTTAGCTAGTGCCCTTGCCTCTTCGGTTTCACGGTGCACCTGAGCGCGCAATTCAGCGGCATATCTCTCACCATCGGATTTGATAGCTCCAGCTTCTCGCTGCGCGGTTTGAATTTTCTCGGTAGCCTCGGCCTGAGCTGCGGCTGCGACGTTTAGCATCTCGGCTTGGCGGCGATCAGATTCAAGCCTTGCCTCCTCCATGCGGATTTCGGCTTCTTGAACAACTCGATCTGCCTTGTCCTTGGCAGTTCGCTTTTGTAGATCGACCTCGCCCTTAGCCTCTTCACGAATTCGTAGGGCATCCTGGCCGGCATCGGCAATCATTTTCTTAGCTTGCTCTTCGGCAAGTCTTAGGGTTTGTTCAAACTGAGCACCAAGGGCAGCGTAGCCGTTCGGCCCGCCTTTTTTGACTTGTTCCTTTAGGTTTTCAACTTCAGCTTTGAGAATTGAGATTTCCTGGGCAGCGCTTTCGTTATAACTGGTGAGATGATCAATTTCTAGACGCATTTCATCAATGGTCTTATCAACCTGGTCACGGTCATAGCCGCGCATAACAATGTCAAAGTTCTCTTCGTCTGCCATCTTGGTTTCTCCTGGAATTACGTATCGCCTAGCGCTTTTGGGCAACTGTGTAAGTTTAGTCCAGTAAAAGGTTTGCTGTCAGCCCCGATATACTTGATTTATCTAGTCCAAAGGAAAGCAATGTCCGAGATTACCCCTGATTTGGTGCGTCATCTGGCTAATCTAGCCCGAATTGACCTCACCGAGGCTGAGCTGATTCGCTTCACCGAACAATTAAGCGTGATAGTCGATTCGGTCGCCAAGATTTCCAACATTGTCGATGAGAACACTCCGGCAACCAGCCACCCAATTCCGCTAAGTAACGTTTTCCGCGAAGACGAAATACGCCCATCGCTGAGCCAGGCTGATGCCTTATCTGGCGCGCCAGACAGCGCTCAGGGGAGATTCCGTGTGGCAGCTATTTTGGATGAGGAGTAGGGATGTCTGAACTGATCAAAAAATCAGCCAGCGAACTGATTTCACTGCTTCAATCTGGTGAAATCTCCTCGGTGGAACTAACCCAAGCTCACCTAGACCAAATTTCCAAAGTTGACACAGCGATTCATTCATTTCTATTTGTCAACGCAGCGAGCGCACTTGCCACCGCCAAAGATGTTGATGCTAGACGCAAAGCTGGAGAAAAATTACCTGAACTTGCTGGATTACCGATTGCTGTCAAAGATAACCTGACCACTACCGATGCTCCAACTACCGCAGGGTCTAAGATTCTGGAGGGCTGGGTACCGCCATATGATGCGACAGTCGTAACCAAGCTGCGGAACCAATTGATGCCGATTCTGGGTAAGACTAACCTCGATGAATTTGCCATGGGTTCATCAACGGAGTTCTCCGCCTACGGGCCATCAAAAAACCCATGGGATCTAACTAGAACTCCTGGTGGTTCTGGTGGTGGTTCATCTTCAGTGATTTCATCGTTCCAAGCACCTTTGGCCATTGGTTCAGATACCGGTGGCTCAATTAGATTCCCAGCAGCGGTAACCGGAACAGTTGGTATCAAACCTACCTATGGTGCAATCTCTCGCTACGGGCTAATCGCCCTTGCCTCATCATTGGATCAAATCGGACCAGTGGCAAGAAATGTTCTGGATGCTGCCTACCTGCAGGATGTTATTGCTGGACATGATCCTTTTGATAGTACCTCACTTTTAGATTCGCTAGGTTCAATGGTTCAGGCAGCAAAGAACGGAACTCTCAAGGGTAAACGTTTTGGTCTCATCAAACAACTTTCCGGTGAAGGTTTCCAGCAGGGAGTTAGAAACCGCTTTGCTGAGGCAATCAAACTAATCACTGAGGCAGGCGGAGAAATAGTTGAGGTTGACTGCCCAAGTTTTGAATATGCAATTGATGCTTATTACCTGATCCTTCCAGCAGAAGCTTCTAGCAATCTTGCTAAATTTGACTCGGTTCGATTTGGCATGAGAGTAACGCCGGAGGGCAACCCAACTATTGAGAAGGTCATGTCGGCCACCCGTGAGGCAGGCTTTGGGCCTGAGGTGAAGCGCAGAATCATCCTCGGCACATACGCCCTTTCTGCCGGCTCTTTCGATAAGTTCTACGGCGCTGCGCAAAAGGTTAGAACTCTAATTCAACGCGATTTCGCTAATGCATTTAGTAAAGCGGATGTATTGATTTCACCAACTGCACCAACTACAGCATTCAAATTCGGGGAGAAAGTAGCCGACCCACTTGCGATGTATCTAAATGACATTGCAACCATCCCGGCTAACTTGGCAGGGCTTCCCGGCATTTCGGTGCCCATTGGTCTTGCCGATGAAGACCAGCTACCGGTCGGTATTCAGATGCTCTCTCCAAGTTACAAAGATGCACTTTTGTATGAGGCGGGAGCTGCACTCGAGAGCATCCTGGAAGGTGTCTGGGGTAAGCGAATGATTGATTTCGCACCAAGCTTGGAGGTCAACTAATGGCTAAGGCAAACTTGATGGATTACGAGAAGGCGATTGAGCTTTTTGAAGTTGTGATCGGTTTAGAAGTTCACGTTGAACTAAATACCAAGACCAAGATGTTCTGCGGTTGCCGCAATGAGTTCGGTGAGGAACCGAACACCAATGTGTGTCCGGTTTGTATTGGCTTGCCGGGATCTCTTCCCGCTGTAAATAAAAAGGCTGTCGAGTCATCAATTTCGATTGGGCTTGCCCTCGGCTGCCAGATTGCCCCAACTGGAAGATTTGCCAGAAAGAACTACTTCTACCCGGATTTAGCTAAGAACTTCCAAACCTCGCAGTATGACGAACCGATCGCTTTTGCCGGTTCGCTTGATGTTGAGGTGCCAAGTGGCAAGGTCTTTACCGTGCAGATTGAACGAGCACACATGGAAGAGGACGCTGGCAAGCTAACTCACATCGGTGGTGCCACCGGGCGAATCCAGGGAGCTGAATATTCACTCGTAGATTACAACCGAGCCGGAGTGCCGCTGGTTGAAATCGTAACCAAGCCGGTTTTTGGTGCAGGTGCAGAAGCTCCCGAGCTTGCTGCTGCCTACGTCAGATCGATTAGAGAGATTGTTAAAGCACTGGGTGTTTCTGACGCTCGCATGGAACGCGGTAACGTTCGCTGTGATGCTAACGTTTCGCTTCGCCCCAAGGGACAAGACAAACTTGGTACCAGAACCGAAACCAAGAACGTCAACAGCCTTCGAAGCATTGAACGAGCCGTTCGTTACGAGATTCAACGCCAGGCTCAGATCCTTGCTGATGGTGGTTCTATCACTCAGGAAACCAGGCACTGGCATGAGGACAAAGGATCAACTAGTGCCGGCCGACCTAAATCTGATGCAGATGACTATCGTTACTTCCCAGAGCCTGATCTAGTTCCAGTTCAACCATCGACTGAACTAATTGAGAAATTACGCCAAGAGCTTCCGGAGAATCCTGCTGATCGACGCAAACGACTAGCTGCGGAGTGGGGATTTGCTGAGATGGAATTTAGAGATGCAGTAAATGCAGGTTTGCTTGATTTCATCGAGGAAGCTGTTGCAGCCGGAGCCAAGGCTCAGGCTGCTAGAAAATGGTATTCCGGTGAGATAGCCAGAATTGCCAATAGTGAAGATAAAGATGTCTCCGAGTTAGCAATTACCCCGGTACAGGTTGCCGAACTTGCCAATCTAGTTGACTCTGGAAAAATCAACGACCGAATCGCTAGAACAGTTCTTGCCGAAGTGTTAGCCGGTAAGGGAAGCCCAGAAGAGATTGTCAAAGCACAAGGACTTGAAGTGGTCTCCGACGATGGTGCGCTAATTGCGGCAATTGATGAGGCACTAGCCAAACAACCCGATGTCTTGGAAAAGATTCGTGAGGGTAAGCTTCAAGCCGCTGGTGCAGTAATCGGCGCAGTGATGCAGGCGATGAAAGGCCAAGCTGATGCTGCACGAGTTCGTGAACTGGTATTAGAAAGAGCTAATCAGAACTAACCGTGCAGCGGCCTAAGTTCGACCTGGCGATTACAAGCTTTAGATCCTAATTTAGCCAAGACGATAGCTTGCTCTTTATCTGCTGCCTTGATTATCCAGAAACCGGAAACATAGAGTTCCTCATCGTATAACGGGCCATCGACTAATTCATTTTTGTCAGAGCGGTTATCAATCTTTACCGATTCGGATGGTGAAGAAATTCCATTGGCATATACCCAGTGACCGTTATTTTGCAGCATCTCGTTGAAGGCGTCTATTTCAGCCATTTCATTACCGGAAGCGGTTCCGGTTTCAGTGTCTAAGACGTTTATCAGAAACTGCTTCACGTTTCTCCAAGGGTTTTATGGGGTGAGTAACGGGACTTGAACCCGCGACATCCTGGACCACAACCAGGCGCTCTACCAGCTGAGCTATACCCACCATGGCTTCAAATGAAGCACAGCTAAGAGTTTATCAGTCTTCAGCCGCAGGGCTAGAGCCTTCGGTTACTACAGCCGGTGCTTGAAACTCTGCCACGAACACGCTCTGGCGATAGTGTCGCAACTCGTCAATAGATTCCAGAATGTCGGCTAAGGCACGATGGCCGCCAACTTTCTTGGGAGCCTGAAAATAAGCCTTGGGGAACCATCTTTTAGCTAGCTCTTTGATGGTCGAAACGTCGATGTTTCGGTAATGCAGGTGGCCATCGAGATCAGGCATGTATCTTGAAATGAACATTCGATCGGTACCGATGGTGTTGCCAGCTAGTGGGGAAAGCTTTGCAGTTGGGACATATTTCTTGATGTAATCCAAGACCTGAGCTTCAGCGTCTTTGAGTTCCAAACCATTATCAAACTCGTTGATTAGGCCAGAGGTGGTGTGCATGTTGCGAACGTAATCATCCATACCAGCTAATGATTCTGGTCTCGGTTTAATTACTAGGTCTAAACCTTTATCGACAACATTCAGTTGGATATCGGTAATCACAACAGCTATTTCAACCAGGCAGTCTTTTTCTGGATCTAATCCAGTCATTTCACAATCGATCCAGACTAGATACTCGGGGATATTCATCATTTACTCAACTTAGCTCTGCCTACTGACAGGATAATCCTACGCTTTAGGCAGTGGCTTTCTTGAGAGCTCGGCGCTCTTTTCTACCTTCGGTTAGTCGATATAGCACCGGAACAATCACCAAAGTTAGAAGTGTCGATGAGAACAAGCCACCGACCACGACAATACCCAGTGGTTGTGAGATAAATCCTCCGGAACCAGTAAAGCCGAGTACCAGTGGCATAAGCGCACCGATGGTTGCAAGTGCGGTCATCAGAATCGGTCTTAGACGCTGTCTTGCTCCATCCATGATCGCTTCCTCAAGCGGGACACCTTGAACTCGATACTGATTGATTAGGTCAATAAGCACAATGGCGTTGGTGACCACGATTCCAACCAAAAGCAGCATTCCAATTAGAGCGGGTAATCCTAGAGCTGTGTTGGTTATCAGCAATGCGACGAAAGCTCCGGTCGCGGCAAATGGAATCGAAATCAATAGCACCAGCGGTTGCATTAGCGATCTGAAGGTTGCCACCATGATCAGATAAACGATACAGATGGCCGCCAGTAAGGCTAGGAATAACTGGTTGAAGGATTCTGCTTGGTCAGCTGATACACCGCCCAGTGGAAGCAATGTGGTGCCAAGCGGCATCTTGTCTTTCAAGTTATCCAATTCTTTAGAAACATCCATCGTGATTGTCGTAAGGCTGGCATCTGCCTTCGGGGTAAGCGAAACTGTCGCTGCCCGATCACCATCCTGTGTAGTTACCTTGGTTGGCACCAGAGCAATCTCAACATCGGCAAGTGAGGTTAACGGTCTGATTCCAGCCATGGTTGGAATCCTGATCGCCTTTACCTCATCGATAGTTTCTGGGACGTTATCGGATTTTACGTAAATAGCGGTTGACTTATTGTCAATATTGATCGAACCGATTGACTGCGGGGTCATCGCACTTGAAACGATGCCAGCAATGGCAATTTCACTTAATCCAACTTGGCTTGCTACGCTGCGGTCAACCGTGATTTTTAGGGTTCGCTGCTTTTCACTGAGAGTGCTGGTGATTTCCGCTTCAACATTGGCGATCTTGCCATCAAGGGCATCGACAACCTTCTTTATACCTTCGCGCAGCTGACTGTCTGTTTTTGCAGTTACGGTGACATCGATAGTTCCAGATGAACCGAATGACTGGCCGCTTTCAAACTTTGCCTTGTATTGCTCAGGTAACTCGGCGAACTTCTTAGTCATCTTTTCTTGGAAAAGCTCACCGTTTACGCCTTCTTTAGTGGTGACCTGGAACTGGATGCCACCGGCGGTTTGGCCAAAGGCAACTCTAGAGTCGTTAGAGCCAATGGTGGTGGTGATGGCTAAGGTATCTCCTGAATCAAGTAGTTGCTGCTCAACTTTTTTAGCAGCAACAGACTTATCTTCAAGTGAGCTGCCTAGCGGGACACTTAGCGCAACAGCGAAACTGTTTGATCCAGAGTTACCAATAAAGTTTGTTTTCAGAAACGGGGTTAGGCCGAATGTGAATATCAAAACCACGAAAGCTGAAACAAGTGTCAATACTGGGCGCTTTTGAGTTAGACGAAGAACTGGTAGGTAGCCGCGCTGCAAAAGCGACTTGCGTTCCTTCTCGTTCTCCTCCAGGCGAATCTTTTCAGCCTGCTTCTTGCTTTGCGCTGGAGTGAGTTTGCCCAGCGCATACTTGTTCTTTAGGAACCAGTAGGCGATTACCGGAACAATAGTTAGGGAAACAAGTAGTGATGCGATCAGTGCCAAGGCAAAAGTTAGCGCAAAGGGTCTAAATAGCTGCCCAACTAGACCGCCAACACCGGCAATCGGTAAGAAAACAGCGACTGTGGTGAGCGTGGCTGCCGTAATTGCACCGGCTACCTCACGAACAGCATTGAGGATTGCTTCAAGTTTCTCTTCGCCATAGGACAGGTGTCGGTTGATGTTTTCAATTACCACAATTGAGTCATCCACTACACGACCGATAGCAATAGTTAGAGCGCTCAGGGTAAATAGGTTGAGCGAGTAACCAAAACCGGACAAACCAATAAAAGCAACCAGTAGCGAGGTAGGGATAGATATGGCAGTAACCAAGGTGGAGCGCCATGAGGTTAGGAAAATCAGAATGATGATAATTGCGAAGGTAAGTCCTAAGCCACCTTCTTTGACTAAATCGGCAATTGATTTTTCAATAAAAGGAGCCTGGTTGAAGGTCTCCTTGACCTCTACGTCGCCACCTAGTTTCTCAGCCAGATCATCTTGCAATGGCTTTATTGCCTGCGAGATTGAAACGGTATTTCCCTCTTGAGTTTTAGTGATAGCAATTGCCAAAGCTGGTTTGCCATCCACCCTAGAGATACTGGTGATTGGGGCCGGGTCATAACTAATTTCCGCGACATCACCGAGGGTTAGTGTTCCATTGAGTGGCAGAGTTTCTAAAGCGGCTATTGATTCAACCGGGCTTCCAACTTCAACGGAAATCTGGCCTTCGCTATCCTCCAACGTTCCTGCCGGAACAACAAAGCCATTAGTTTTGAGCGCTGTTTGAATTGACTGGCTGTTTAGCCCTGATCCTGCCATCAGCATCTGGTTTAGTTCAAGGTTGATGCGGTAATCCCTGATTCCACCAATCTGAACATCTTTTACACCCGGCACCTTCTTGAAAAGTGTCGTTGCGAGATCAGGAAGCAACTCGCTGATCTCGCTGTTATCGCCGGAGTTAGCCGAAACGCTCATAATTACTACCGGAATAGTTTCGAGGCCACCGCTAAATATCTTTGGAGTTGCTGCCGCTGGAAGAGTGGCCTTCACTGAGTCAACTGCATTGTTTAGAAGTTCCGTTACCTTCGCACTTGTAGTGCCAAAATCAAAAGTTACCCGCACAGTCGAAAGATTGCTCTGGCTGGTTGAGGAAGTAGTTTCCACTCCCTCCACAGTAGAAATCGCTTGTTCCAAAACTCGGCTGACCTGAGCGTCAACAACTTCCGGTGATGCTCCTGGGTAACTGGTAACCACAGCGGCTTGAGGGAACTCGAGGGAGGGGAATAGCTCTTGCTTTAGCTGGCTCACTGAAATAAGACCGAATAGAGCAAGGATCACTGTCACAAGGGCAATAACCGAGCGGTTTGCTAAGGATAATTTTGAAAGGCGGAACATTAAATCTCCGATTTATTAGGTATTTTTCTTTGACTAATACAAGATTAGCGGACCGCAAAGGTAACAATTCACTACATACACTCCCAATTCACTTAGAACTAGGCGAATGGATACTTAAAACTAAGTGCCTGGTTTTTCCAAATGGCGACGTTTTGTTTCCATGAGGCAATAGGCTCGGGACATGAGCCAATTTGACTACTACGGTAAAAAAATTCCAACGAAGCCTTTACCGGATCTTGTAGTCAGAACAACATTTCTCACATCGCTATTTCTAATTCTCGGCTTCATTATTTTTATGCTGCTCACCGGATTCACTAGAGTAATTTCACTTCCCAAAGAGGTAGTCGGCCCACCAGGACCAGTTGCCGTTGCCGTTGGCCCGCAAGGTGGATCGCAAACTCCAGACCCGAGCGATGAAGGAGAAACCGGACCGCAAGGGCTGCTCGGCTCCATTTTAGGTTCCGGGCCACAAGGACCTAAAGGTGAACCGGGAGATATTGGTGCTGTCGGTCCTGCTGGATCGATTGGTTTAACCGGACCCAGAGGACCAATCGGCCCGCAGGGCGCCATCGGTCCAACAGGTTTGACCGGAGCTAATGGTGCAACCGGTCCACAGGGAGAGCAAGGCTTACCCGGCATTCAGGGAATCGCTGGGCTGGCTGGTGTTGATGGCTCAACCGGCCCGATGGGTCCGATTGGCCCGCAGGGTGAAAAAGGTGACACAGGAGCACAAGGAGAGCAAGGTCTTCCAGGAGCAACTGGGGCAAAGGGTGATACCGGTCTAACCGGTGACACTGGTCCAATGGGTCCGATTGGTGAAACCGGAGCAAAGGGTGACATAGGTGACCAAGGTCCACAAGGTGCAATTGGTGCAACCGGTGAAACTGGTCCGATGGGTCCTGCTGGTGCACAGGGTGAAAAAGGTGACAAGGGAGATACTGGTGCTCAGGGTCCTGCAGGACCGCCGGGACCTCCTGGTATTTCTGGCTCAGCTATTTACTATTCCTCCTCTTGGACGGGAACTGGCCTTACTTACTCAAGCAATCCAGCTTCCTCTTATTACATAAAGAACGGACCGCTGGTTCACTTCAGGATCTACATCTCTTTAGCATCCGTTACAAATTTTGGAACCGGTGATTACTCGCTAACTTTGCCATTCAAAGCAGCTGGCGACTATGTATTTAGGGATGCTGCCATTCATGCTGTTGGTTCACACGAACACTACGCAATTTCAGCTGATGTTAGTCCGAACTCAACTCAGTTGATGCTTTTTTATCCATCCGGAACAAGAGATCTTGAAATGGATCACAACTCGCCACACAACCTAAGTACCCAGGATTACTTCTACATCTCTGGAACCTACGAAACAAACGAATAGAAAGAGTAAAAATGATTAACCTACACATTGCCCCTCAAGAGGATCACTCAAAGATAAGTCACAGATTGGTAGTTGGTGGGATTGGTTTATTCATCTCCTTCCTGATTGCAACCCTTGTCCTAACCTTCCCAAGGTTTTTCCTATTCAACCCAATGGCTGAAGGGGACCCAGTTCGAGCAATAGAGCTGACCATCTCTTCTATTGGCTGGATTTTGCTTCTAGTCGGGCCAGCAGTTATCTTGATGAGATACGCCTCAGGCCACTCAAATCTAGTTAGGTTCCTCCCAATCGTTGCAGTCGTCTGGCCAATCTCACTGATTTCTAGCCACATCACCTTGTTTCTTCAAAAAGGAACCTGGTACACCGGCTACTTGATCCAATATCCGATCTTTGTCTTGACCGACATCCTGCTACCTGTTTTCTTGATCTACATGTGGGATGTTCTAAGACCAAGAAACCCTAATGTTGGCCCTAGAGGAGCAACCGGCGCTAAAGGCGAAACAGGTTCAACCGGTGCCACCGGTGCCTCCGGTGCTGCTGGCCCTCGCGGAGCTAAAGGTGAAACTGGAGCCAAAGGCTCTAGCGGTAAGAAGTAATTACTTTCGAGCGATCTAAGCCCAGAGCCGCTCAGCGAGGCGTAACAGATAAACTGTTATCTTTTTAGTTGTATCACTCACTTCTAAGTAAATTCGCTGAAGGGTAATAAGAACATGACAAGGAAAGAGAAACTAGCCTTTGCAGTTGTAGCTGCTTTAGCTATGACTAGTGGTGGATTTGCTTTTGGGCAATCTGTAAACAATGTAAGCAGTGAACAGGTTATTTATGCCTGTGTAACTGGTGTTAATGGCAACATCACTAAGGTTTCAAATACACCTAAAACCTGCCCTAGGGGTACAACCGCAATAAGCTGGAACTCTGTTGGACCTAGGGGTGAGCAAGGGCCAGTTGGCCTCCAAGGAATTCAAGGGCCCAAGGGCGATGCCGCTGTTCCTCCTTCAGAGATTCAACCATCAGGTTTCTTCTTACAGGGAAATAACAGTCAAACTTATTATTTGATCAGTTATCCGCATCTTTTTTGGAATGCCGATAAGTTTTATTATCTGATCCCCAAAGAATATTGGGGTGAGAATCTACTAGTCGATGCAACTCCAGATGGAAAACCATATCCTTCCACAAGGACTTGGACTGGGCCAGTTCTATATCCAAATAATTTCCATCTAGAACTTAATTGCACTGATGAAACCGGCGCTGTCACTTGGGTAAGCCCCGAAGATCCAATACTAGATAGTTCACAGACTGAGTTTGAAGATGGCTACAGATTGGTGCTTTGGGAGGACAATGTGGAGTATTACTTACCTACTAAAGCAAAATTAACCGAATACAAATTTAGCGACTTCAAGTCTGTCTCAGTAAATGCGGGTGAACAAATTTGGTGGCTCTCGGGCGCGCCGGTCGCGCAGGTGGATACCTGTAATAGCTTTGGCAGCATTTACGACCTTTACGATGACTACCACGCGGTCCTGGGCCGGGGGCCTCTCACGGAACAGGAAAGTGAGTTCCTGAACAATAGGATGATTGTTGCCATTCCACCAACAAATCTGGTGGAAGTGGGTGAATTGCTTCACGATTAACGCGCACCTAAGTTCACTGTATAACTCAGAAAGCTACGTTTTAGTGCTGTTAGCCCAGTTGCGCTAAACTGTCCTTTGAAGCAAATTCGCCCTCGTAGCTCAGTGGATAGAGCAAGAGCCTTCTAATCTCTTGGTCGTAGGTTCGATTCCTACCGAGGGCGCTTAGTGAATCATGTAATTTCCAAGATCCTTGAGAATACACGAGCCTAAACTACCGCTACCAGGTTTCTTTTATGCACTAGATTAGTGCCGTAACGTTTGAGAGGCCATATTGAGAAATTCAGTTTTTCCTAGTAACCCGAGAGATTACGATGGCTACCGCTTCGTCAGGGTAATGGCTTTTCTGTTTTTGTTGGTTGTGATTGTCCGCAGCGGCATCCACCTATTTGCGCCTGACGGAGGTGCTAACAGCATCGCTGGAGTAGAGATTTCTGGCCCTGACGGAAACAACGTCGTGGCGTTATTTCATCAGTGGGGAGCAATTCAATTGCTTCTTGCAGCTTTGCTGCTCGTAATATTTTTTGTCTATAAGGGACTCACGCCACTCGTGATTTTATCTCTGAGCCTAGATGCCCCTCTTCGGGCTTTAGCAGGTTTCATGGGAGAATTGGAAAGCTCGCATGTCCCTCCTGGTGCGGCGTTGAACTGGCCGGTTTTTTACGCTCTTATCGTGTTATTCATAATTTCACTTCTAAAAAAGCGCACTAAAGCCTAGAACAATCCCTCAGCTAAGAGTCAAAGCTGGTTGAAGCTAGGCTAAAAGTGCCCTAAGGGCCCTGTCTGGCAACATAACCGGTAAATCAAAGCCGACTGAATAGACTTAGACCAAACAGTTTCCATTATGAAGTCTGGGGACTTCAACTTATTAGGGTTTTTATGACTTTTACATCCAAGTCCGCCGACATCACGGCCATGGTGCCAAGTAGTTGGAAAGAGATTAGTGGCGAAGGCATCCACGTATTCAACCCGGCAATCATCTCTGATGGGCGAAACGGTTTCATCATGGCCTACAGGTTCGTCGCAAATTCTGATTTGATTCGAAGAATTGCTATTTGCCGTCTAGATTCCGAAATGAACGTAATTTCCGGTAGTGCTGTTGAGTTTTCTAGCCTGATTGAATTCGTCGATCCCAACGTTGATGAGCATTCCAGACAGTGGTTTGCTGATCCAAGACTGTTTTACCTTCAAGGTAAAACCTGGATGGTCTGGAACGACGGTAATCGCGCCGAGGGAAATCACCAGTTTATGGTTGAG
>JAURKU010000009.1 GCA_030831605.1 Rhodoluna sp. | reverse complement strand
TCGAACGATTGTGTAGAGGTCATTGCCTGATTCCTTTAGCGCTCTTTCAGCTCCCGCCAAAAGCGCATCGGTAACCTCGGCGTGCCAGCTGGTCACCAGAATGGTTACTGCCAGGCCGGATGAATCAATCTGAATCTTTGGTGCTGCCCCTGCCATTAGTTCTCCATCTGGGCAATCAACTCAGGCAGACGGTGTCCCATCTTCGAACGCTTGGTCTCTAGATAACCCAGGTTCTGGATGGCCTCGCCGACAATTACCGGCACATATGAGTTCACTGGAATGTCTGCCTCGATTAGGAAGTTTGCTTTGGCTGGGTTATTGGTCATCAGTCTGACTGATTTCACTCCTAGTTCCTTGAGGATCGATGCGGCAGCTCCATACTCTCTGGCTTCGGATGGAAGCCCAAGCGCTTCGTTCGCTTCGACAGTATCTAGTCCCTGCTCCTGGAGGGCATAGGCCTTTAGTTTGTTTAGTAGTCCGATACCGCGACCTTCTTGCCCGCGAAGATAAATTACGATGCCGCCTTTAGGGTCAGCTTCGATCATGTCTAAGGCATACTGCAGCTGTGGGCCACACTCACACTTCAATGAACCGAATGCCTCACCGGTGATGCACTCCGAGTGCATACGCACCAATACATCTTCACCAGTTGGGTTACCCTTGATGATGGCTACGTGATCGGCACCGGTTTTGATATCGTAATAGCCGCGCAGTCTAAAGTTTCCATGAATCGTCGGAACATTAGCCTCTGCTTCAAAACGGATGCGGTTATTTGGAAAACTTACGTTATCGATGTTATTGGTCTTTAGATACTCAACTAGTTGCTCAATAGTGACAACCGGGATGTCTTCTCTTTCACCGACTTCGATTAGTTCTGGTAGTCGCATCATGGAGCCATCAGCACTGAGCATCTCACCGATGATGCCGACTGGCTTTAGACCGGCAAGTTTTAGTAGATCAACTGCTGCCTCGGTGTGACCTGGTCTTCCGTGCACTCCCATCGGGTGAGCGCGAAGTGGCAGGATGTGTCCTGGCCGAATAAATGACTCTGGGCCAGCAGTATCCAAAGCAAGAGTCCTAGCGGTCAACGCACGATCCGATGCAGAAACTCCAGTGCTCTCGCGGTTAGAGGCATCTACGGTGACGGTGTAGTTAGTGCCGTGCGGATCTTGATTCACATTGGTCATCAGCGGAAGCTCTAGTTCGTTGGCTTTCGACTCATCCATTGGCGCGCAGAGAAAACCGGTGGTGTTTTTCACCATCCAGGCAATTAGTTCCGTGGTAGCAAACTGGGCAGCGATAATCGCATCGCCCTCGTTCTCACGGTTCTCATCATCGGCAACAAAAACAGCTTTGCCTTGCCTTAACGCTTCGAGCGCTTGTTCGATAGTTGCTAGTGCCATTATTTGTCTCTCATTTCGATCAGTCTTTCAATGTGTTTGGCCATGACATCGACCTCGACATTGACCTTGTCACCTTTGGTCTTATAACCCAAGGTGGTAAGTCTAAGTGTTTCTGGGATCAGCGATAGCCCGACAAAGTCATCGCCGACCTCATTCACAGTTAGGGAGATCCCATCTAGTGTGATGGATCCCTTCAAAACCACGTATTTCATTAGTTCCTTGGGTATTTGGACCCTTACCCAATCCCAGTTGTCGCTTTTCTCTCTGGAGAGAAAATACCCAACTCCATCGACATGACCCTGAACATGGTGACCACCAAAACGGGTCTGCATGGTCATCGCCCGTTCAAGGTTGATTGGGTCACCCACCTTTACTTCACTCAAGCTAGTTAGCCTCAAGGTCTCCTTCATCACGTCAGCGGTAAATGATCCATCGTTGATCTCAACTGCTGTCAGGCAGGTTCCAGAACAGCAAATCGAGTCACCGCGCTTGACATCGCTGGTGACCAGGGGGCCGTGAATTGTTAGTCGTACAGCATCGGGCTGCTCTTCAATAGCGGTAACTTTGCCTAGTTCTTCAATAATTCCGGTAAACATTAGTTTTCCCCTCTCGGTATTGCCCTAATAAAGATGTCCTCGCCCAGTTGAACTACTTCCTGAAATTCAAGTTGTATTGCTGCTTGCATGGTGGTGATGCCGATATCTTCAACCGCGACATTTGTTCCTCCTACCAATAGGGGAGCTTGATAAATCAAAATCTCATCGAAAAGTCCTAGGGCTATGAAAGAACTGATTAGCTTTGCTCCACCTTCAACTAGAACATGCTTGAACTGTTTGTCATAGAGGTCGTTGATAACTGACTTGATATCCCGAGTTGCAAAAACTTCAGTTTTAGCCAATTCATTGAAAATTCGCAATTCACCAGGTAGCGCACTTTCGCCAACAACTACTCGCAGTGGCTGGTGTTCATAGAGCGAACCATCTTCTTTACGAGCGGTGAGCTCAGGATCATCTAGTAGTGCGGTAGAAGTTCCAACTATGATGGCATCTATCTCGCTTCGAAGTTTGTGGACGTGATTTCTAGAGACACTTCCCGAAATCCACTTACTGGTCTTATCGCTGGCAGCAGATCTGCCATCTAGGGTTTGGGCCCATTTCAAACTGATAAACGGGCGCTTGAATTTAGTTGCGGTGAACCATGGCTTCTGTTGTCGAATTATTTCTTCTTGCAATAATCCACCAAAGACTTCGATACCGGCCTGTTCTAAAGTCTTTGCACCATGGGCCGATTCATCACCTGGATCAGTAGCCCCAAAGATAACTCTTGAGATACCTGCTTCGATAAGGGCTTTAGCGCAGGGGCCTGTCCTGCCCTGATGATTGCACGGCTCCAGGGTAACCACGGCTGTGGCATTAGCTGGGATTGTCTCTAGCTTCTCTAAAGCAACCACTTCAGCATGAGCTGTTCCAGCTCCGTTGTGAAAACCTTCAGCAATAATCGTTAGCTTCTCATCAAGAATCACAGCCCCGACTTGTGGGTTAGCTCCGTATTTAGGTCCGAGTAGGGATAGCTCCATGGCACGGCGCATCGCCGGCTCATAAGCTTTGGAATCTTTCATCCCGAACCTTTCAATATGTAAGGTCTTCGGGGAATAGGCGAACAGGCCTATCAGGCTTAAAGCAAAAACGCCTCAAGCCTCGAGTTCTTCTACCATCCGGACTTTTACCGTCGGTTCTGGAATTTCACCAGATCAACCGCCAAACCCAAACACCTAAATGTTTGTTGCCCTCGCAGGCAGCTTGTCGGGTCGCGGACTATAACCGCCGGTTCAGATTTACACTGACCCCGAAGAACTTTAGATGTCTATCTTGGCAGAAATTGAACAATAAAGCCAGATTTACTCAGGCTTTATGAAGCCAACCCGGTCATAAACGGCAGCAAGTGTCTGATTGGCAACAACTTTGGCTTTTTCAGCACCTCTGGCTAAAAGTCGATCAAGCTCTGCCTGATCACTCATTAGTTCGTTTGCTCGGTCTCTTATTGGTCCAATCGCGCTGATTACGACATCTGCAACTTCGCCTTTGAGAACTCCGTAGCCAGCACCTTCAAATCTTTCTTCCAAGGAAACTATAGATTCCCCAGATAGAGAGGAGTGGATAGAAAGAAGGTTAGATACCCCTGGTTTGTTTTCCCAATCCAGTTTGATTGAGCCTTCGGTATCTGTGACGGCACTTTTTATCTTTTTAGAAATAGTTGTGTCATCATCCATGATGTTGACTAAGCCTTTAGGGTCAGCTGCTGATTTTGACATTTTGGCAGTTGGGTTCTGCAAATCATAGATCTTTGCAGTCTCTTTCATAATGTGTGCTTCAGGAATGGTGAAGGTTTTACCGAATCTTGAATTAAACCTTTCGGCTAGATCTCTAGTTAGTTCTAGATGCTGTCTTTGATCTTCACCGACGGGCACTGCCTTAGGTTGATACAAAAGGATATCTGCTGCCTGCAAGATTGGGTAGGTAAATAGCCCGACTGATGCTGAATCTGAGCCAGCTTTTTGTGATTTATCTTTGAACTGGGTCATTCTTGATGCTTCACCAAAACCGGTGATGCAGTTCAATATCCAGGCTAATTCAGCGTGAGCTGGAACATGACTTTGAACGAACAGTGCCGACTTAGCTGGGTCAATTCCTGCGGCAATATACTGCGCCGCTGTTCTTCTGGTATTGGTTCTAAGTTCTGCTGGATCCTGTGGGACTGTTATGGCGTGCAGATCAACAATTACGTAGTAAGCGTTGAAGTTCTCCTGCATGTTTACCCAGTTCACCAGAGCCCCTAGGTAGTTGCCCAGGTGCAGGCTGGATGCACTTGGCTGCATGCCGCTTAGCAGATTTGGCTTTGCATTCATGTTAGATAGCGTACTCAACAACTACAGGGGAATGGTCGGTGAAACGGGTGTCATAGCTTTTGGCGCGATGCACCAGATAACTCTGGGCTAGTTTGGCTAGCTTTGGCGTTGCTATCTGATAGTCAATTCGCCAACCGGTATCGGTATCAAAGGCCTGACCTCGAAATGACCACCAGGTGTATGGGCCTGGAACTTCTGGGTGAAATGTTCGACCTAAATCTACCCAGCCCTGCTTGTGCATCCAAGCATCAAAGTAAGCTCGCTCTTCTGGCAGGAAACCAGCGTTTTTTAGATTGCCCTTCCAGTTTTTGATATCCAACTCGGTATGACCGACATTTAGATCGCCAACAACAACGACCAGACCGTCTGCCTTTCGAAGCTCCGCCATCCTTTTGGTCATGGCATCTAAGAATTTGTATTTCTCAACCTGCTTTGGTGTATCAACTTCACCTGAGTGAACGTAGGTGCTGATTACAGTCAAGGTTTTTGTCTTGAACTTGAAATCTACTTCTAGCCAGCGGCCAGCGCTATCAAAAGTCTTAGGGCCAAGTGTAGTTCTCTGGGAAAGCGGTTTCACTTTGCTGATCACTGCAACACCGGCCCTGCCTTTGGCAGTTGCGGCATCATGCAGTATGTGCCAGGAGTTACCATCCAGTTTTTCTACTTGATTGAAAACCTCAATCAAATCTGATGTTTCAGCACGAACTTCTTGGAGGGCGATTATGTCAGGGGAGTGTTCGACTATCCATTCAACTAAGCCTTTTTTGGCTGCAGCGCGAACGCCATTTACGTTAATTGTGGCAACGGTGATTTTTGCTGGCATGGGTCAAGTTTAGACCTATGCATTTATATAAATGGTTGTTCCTATTTTGGTAACCGTGTATTTCTTCAAAGCTTTTCGAGCCGGTCCTCGCTTGACTGCACCGGTTGCCATATCAAACTGAGCCTGGTGCATAGGACAAACCAAATTCTTTCCCTGAACACCATCGATCTGAAAACCCTCGTGAGTACAACTTGGGTTAAAGGCTCGGAATATTCCTGACTTTGGCTGAGTAATCAAAACCATAATGTTTGCCGATTTCACTAGAAACATTACTGCGCTGCCAACTTTGACATCTTTAGTGGAACACACTTTATATCTTTTAGTTGCCGCATCGGCACTTTCCGCAATTCCAGTAAGTCCGATAGATCCTGCGGCTACTGCAATGCCGGCAAAGAAATTGCGCCTAGATAGTGCTAGTTTGCCCTCGGTAACCTCGGTCAGCCTTTGGTTAGGGCAATTGGAATCGGACATAGAACAAGCCTAAATTGAAATTGCGGCTTTGCCCTAGATTTTAGGGCCTTGTCGGAAAACTCTCAGGAGCGTTTGCCGCGAAGAACGGCTTGCTTGACCTCGGCAATGGCCTTAGTGACTTCAATGCCACGTGGGCAAGCTTCGGTGCAGTTGAAGGTGGTGCGGCAACGCCAGACGCCCTCTTTGTCATTGAGAATTTCGAGTCTTACCTCGGCGGCCTCATCGCGTGAGTCAAAAATAAATCGGTGAGCGTTGACGATTGCGGCCGGGCCAAAGTATTGGTTGTCGGTCCAGAATACGGGGCAGCTGGTGGTGCAGGCGGCACACAGGATGCATTTGGTTGTGTCATCAAATCTGGCTCGCTGCTCAGGCGACTGCAAGCGCTCTTTCTCTGGATTATCAGAGGCCATAAGGAAAGGCTTTACATCTTTATACGCTTGGTAAAAAGGGTTCATGTCAACCACTAGGTCTTTTTCAACATTTAGGCCCTTGATTGGTTCAACATAAATTGGCTGGGTTATATCCAAGTCTTTGATCAGTGTCTTACAAGCCAGTCTGTTTCTACCGTTGATGCGCATCGCATCTGAACCGCAGACACCGTGAGCACATGATCTTCTGAAAGTTAGGGTTCCGTCGATTTCCCATTTGATCTTGTGCAAAGCATCCAAAACTCGATCGGTTCCGTAAACCTGAACATCGAAATCTTGCCACTTTGGTTCGGTGTCGGTTTCCGGATTGAAGCGACGAACGAACAGGGTCACATTAAAAGATGGGACCTCTGCGATTTCCTTTGTGCTCTCAACTGCCGTGCTCATTAGTACTTGCGCTCCATCGGGGGGTAGTTGGTGATAGTTACCGGCTTCCAATCAACTCTGATTTGATCTCCAGACTGGTATGCCATCGAGTGAACCATGAATTTGTCGTCGTTTCGCTCTTCAAAATCTTCCCGGAAATGTCCACCGCGCGATTCACGACGCTCTCTTGCGGTATAGGCAAGCACTTCGGCAAGATCCAAAAGGAAGCCAAGTTCAATTGCTTCAAGCAAGTCGGTATTGAATCTGACGCCGCGATCTTGAACGTGAATCTTCTCATAGCGCTGACGCAGCTCTTTGATTTTATCCAAAGCTTCATTTAGTGAATCTTCAGTGCGATACACCTGAGCATTCTTATCCATAGTGTCTTGCAACTCTTTACGGATTACCGCAATTTTTTCTTTACCGTTTGCTTTGCGCATTTTTTCAATTAGCTGCACAGTTTCATTCACTGCATCTTCAGGCACCGCAACAAAATCTGCAGTCTTGGCATACTCAACCGCATAAATGCCGGCCCGCTTACCAAAGACGTTGATATCCAATAGTGAGTTTGTGCCAAGGCGGTTAGCGCCGTGCACGGAAACACAGGCACATTCGCCAGCGGCATACAATCCTGGCACTACCGTATCGTTATCGCGTAAGACTTCGGCTTTGATGTTGGTTGGGATTCCACCCATGGCGTAGTGCGCGGTTGGAAAAACCGGAACTGGTTCGGTATAGGGTTCAACACCGAGGTAGGTTCTGGCAAATTCGGTAATGTCGGGAAGTTTTGCATCAATAACTGCTGGCTCAAGGTGAGTTAGATCCAAGAGGACATAGTCCTTGTTTGGTCCAGCTCCTCGTCCTTCACGAACTTCGTTGGCCATCGCTCGAGCCACCATGTCTCTAGGTGCTAGATCCTTGATGGTTGGGGCGTAGCGTTCCATGAAGCGCTCACCGGAAGCATTGCGCAGGATTCCACCTTCACCGCGAGCTGCTTCAGAGAGCAAAATGCCGAGTCCGGCAAGACCGGTTGGGTGGAATTGGTAGAACTCCATATCCTCCAACGGCAAACCCTTGCGGTAGATGATGCCAACACCGTCACCGGTTAGCGTGTGTGCGTTGGAGGTAGTTTTGAAAATCTTGCCAAAGCCACCGGTAGCAAAAACAATTGACTTGCCCTGGAAGACGTGCAGGTCACCGGTGGCTAGCTCGTAGGCAACAACAGCCGCTGGGCGTTCCACTCCGTCAACGGTGTTCATCACTAGATCTAGAACGTAGAACTCGTTATAGAACTCGATGCCCAACTTCACACAATTTTGATAAAGGGTCTGCAAAATCATGTGACCGGTTCGGTCTGCTGCGTAGCAGCTTCTTCTTACCGGGGCCTTACCGTGATCGCGAGTGTGACCGCCGAAACGACGCTGGTCAATCTTGCCGTCTGGAGTTCTGTTAAAGGGTAGCCCCATGTTTTCTAAATCGATCACCGCTTGAACGGATTCTTTAGCAAGAATCTCAGCAGCGTCTTGATCAACTAGATAGTCGCCACCTTTGACGGTGTCGAAAGTGTGCCACTCCCAGCTATCTTCCTCAACGTTGGCAAGAGCAGCCGCCATGCCACCCTGAGCGGCACCGGTGTGCGATCTGGTTGGAAAGAGTTTAGAAATAACTGCGGTCTTGGCATGCGGGCCTGCCTCAATTGCAGCGCGCATACCGGCACCACCAGCGCCGACAATTACAACGTCATGCTGGTAGTGGTGAACTTTAACTTCGCTCAATTTAACCCATTAACCTTTGCAAACAAGTTCAGGTAGATACTCGTGAACATTAGGGTCGATGCATGGATCAAATGTGGTAATCACCAAGGTGCCAAGAACGATTAGCGCTGCAGCAACAACCCAAAGGGTAACGTTCAGAGCTTTTCTCAGCCACTCGCGTTCGGTGTAGTCGTTGACTAGCGTGCGCATACCGTTGGTTCCGTGGATTAGTGCCAGCCAAAGCAAGATGCCATCATAAACCTGCCAGAACGGGCTAGCCCATTTGCCAGCAACAAAAGCAAAGTCAATTGATTTCACACCGCGCTCAGGAAGAACCAGGTTGACCATTAGGTGGCCGATGATCATGCCGACCAAAATGATTCCAGAGACGCGCATGAAAATCCAAGCGCGCTTTTCCCACTGTGCACCCTTGCGTGATCTAGGTGCGTTTGGTTGTTCAATAATTACGGCCATGATTTACGCTCCGAAGGTGTGCATAAGTTGACGTGGGACCCAAGCAGCCATCAAGACCACCCAGATAGCAAGGACGACCCAGAACATTTGGTTTTGATATTTCGAACCTTTACTCCAGAAGTCAATCAGGGTAACTCGAATGCCATTGAAAGCGTGAAAGAGGATTGCTCCGACCAAACCGATTTCAGCTAGACCGATAATTGTGGTTTTGTAGGTTGCCATTACCGAGTTGTAAGCTTCTGGGCTAACTCTGACTAGAGCGGTATCCATGATGTGAACGAGCAGGAAGAAGTAAATACCCACACCGGTAATTCGGTGCAAGACCCAGGACCACATGCCTAATTTCCCTCTATATAGGGTTCCAGCAGGTCTAGTTGGCAATTATTCCTCCTCGATGGGCCTTTATCTTCTTGTTACATCTCCAATGATAACTTGTGCGAAGAACTTAAAATGCCCAAAACCCCTATCTCGGCTAGGCTTTGTAAGGTTATGAACACAAATCGTGCACCTCTCGAGCGCTTCTATTCGGTCATTCCGGCTGGTGGAATCGGTAGTCGGCTTTGGCCACTCTCTCGGGCATCGGCCCCAAAATTCTTACATGATCTAACCGGCTCTGGTCAAACCCTGCTACAGGATACCGTCGATCGCTTAGAACCGATTTCCGGCAAGAACCGAATTCTTATAGTCACCGGAGCCGCCCACAAATCAGCAGTGCAAGAGCAATGCCCGGATTTGACTTCAGAAAACTTGGTTTTAGAACCAAGCCCTAAAGATTCCACCGCAGCCATTGCCCTCGCTGCCGCCATCCTAGTTCGACGCGAGCCAGATGTGATTATCGGATCTTTTGCTGCTGATCACGTTATCGGCAGCCAGGAGGCCTTCATCAAGAATGTCACCGAGGCTGTTGAGGTAGCGGCAACCGGAAAAATTGTGACAATCGGAATTGCGCCAACAGAACCATCGGTTGGCTTTGGCTATATCAAAACTGGCGAGAAAATCGACGGGGGTTCAAACGCGAGGGAAGTTGACAAGTTTGTCGAGAAGCCAAGCATTGAACGGGCCAGAAAGTATGTCGAATCAGGTAAGTATCTTTGGAATGCTGGAATGTTTATCGCACCAGCCAAATTACTTCTTGAAGTCCTGGCAAAGAGCGAACCGGCATTGCACGAACAGGTTCAGAAACTCGCTGACGCTTGGGGTACCGACGCCGAGCAAAACATTTTTGATTCAATATGGCCAGGCTTAAAAAAGATTGCAATTGATTACTCAGTAGCCGAACCGGCAGCAGAGCAGGGTCTGGTTGCCGTAGTGCCAGCTAAATTCAGTTGGCATGACGTCGGGGATTTCGCTGCTATCGCTGAATTGCAAGGCGGTGGTCAACGCAACCACCTAGCTGTGCTAGGTAACGTCACAGTTTTATCCGATAAGTCCAATGGGATCTTGGTAAGCGAAACTGGGCGGCTGGTAGCGCTAATTGGGCTTGAAGATGTCATCGTCGTGGATACCCCGGATGCTCTGTTAGTTACTACCAAAGAGCATGCCCAAAGAGTAAAGAATTTGGTTGACTCCTTGAAGTCCACGGGACACAGCGACGTCCTATGACCAAAAGCTTCACTCGCGTAGCAGTTGGAATTATTTCCGTGGCTTTGCTAGTTTCACTTACTGCCTGCACCACGCCAACCGAGAATAAACCAACTCATAAAAAAGCAACTTCAATTTGCCTGATTCAGTCGGAACAGGTAAAGACTGGGTCACCTACTAAAGAACTAGCTGCCAATGTTGTCGAAGCTCAGGTTGTCTTCGGAGTCCGAGCCAGAGTAGTCGAGATAAAGCCTTCGGAATCAGTTCCAGCTAGGCTACTCAAGGCTTTGCAGGATGGCTGCGTGCTGATGGCTTCAGCTGAGACCGCTTATCTAAATGACCTGGCAACTTTTGCTCGAGGGCATTCAAAGATGATGGTCTTTTTTGTCGGCGGTCAGTTAGCCGAGGCAGATCAACCGGCTAACTTGCGCTGGTTCAAAGACGATCTTGTTTTGGCAGCCAGACTCGCTGGCTTCCACGCCGCTGAATCAAGTCAGAACATTTCGCTGATCATTCAAAGTGGATATGACAATTCCTCGGCTCTAGCCAAAGCAATTGCCGATGGGGTTAGCGAGTATGAGCAGCTAACTGGTCAAGATCGAAACTTCAGTACTCAGCGGGTAACCAATGCGGCTGGGCTAAAGGCAAACCTTCAAGTTCAACTTCAACCTGAGTTAGTCATTCTTTTAGCTGGCCCTGCAACGTGGAAGTTGGTTGCCAACTATCCGGCTGTGAAGTTTATTGGTGCTGACCTGCAGTTCGGTGAAAGTGTAACCAACATCGCCGAAAACGTCATTGGTTCGATTGAGCGGGGGAGCAGAATCTACCTGCTTCGCACTGTTTCCGCGCTATTGAATCGTGATTTTGCAAATAGCCCGCCAATTAGAAGCGAAAGATCAATAACTGACAGTTTGGTGCAGTTGCGTTTGCTTACCGATCCGAGTGATCTTTACAGTAACTATCTAGCCGAGCTAGAAAGTCAACAATAGATAACGCCTAGATAAACACGATGGCTGAATGGTAAATTCGGCTCTGGCTAAGGGGTAGTGTCTAAGTGTATGTGGTTGATGATTGGCATCAACCTAAATTATCCAGGAGGAAATAGTGAACAACGTTTCACGTAAGGTCCTAGCAGGAGTAGCGATGGTAGCTGCCAGCGTTCTCGTGCTTTCGGGCTGTGCTTCAAAGCCAGGTGCAGGATTCATCGCTTGTGGTGTTTCTGACGAAGGTTCTTGGACTGACAAGTCATTCAACGAGTCAGTTATGGATGGTTTGATGAAGGCAAAGGAAGATCTAGGAGTTGACGTCAAGGACGCCGAATCAAACTCTTCTGAAGACTTTGCACCAAACCTACAGTCCATGATCGACGCAAAGTGTGATGTCACATTCGCTGTTGGTTTTAACTTGGTCGACGCAGTGAACACTGCTGCTGAAGCTAACCCAGAGGTCAACTTCGTAACCATCGATGGTTGGTCAAACGGTGCAACAAACCTAAAGCCTGTTAACTACAAGATGGAAGAATCTTCCTACCTTGCCGGTTACGCAGCTGCTTACTACTCAACCAGCAAAGTCGTTGGTGTCTACGGTGGTATGCAGATTAGCGCTGTGACTGCATTCATGGATGGTTTCTACTACGGTGCTAAGGCATACGAGGCAGAGACCGGAACTCCAGTAACCGTTGTTGGTTGGAACGCCGTTACCCAAGAGGGTGACTTCATCGGTGACTTCGCACCAAACAACCCAGCTGGTAAGACTATTGCTGCTGGACAGATCGCTCAGGGTGCTGACGTTCTAGTTCCAATCGGTGGAGACCAGTACGGTGCTCTATCTGAGGCAATTAGCGAAGCTGGTGTTGACGCCAAGATGATCGGTGTTGACAAGAACTGGACCGTAGCTAACCCAGAGTATGCAGACATGATGCTTACCTCAATTGAAAAGAGAATGACCTCTGCTGTCTTCGACATCATCAACGCGATGGTTGTAGACAAGACTCCATTCTCAGGTGAGGCATATGTTGGTACCTTGGCTAACAACGGAACCGACATTTCGGTAACTGAGTTCATCGATGCAGACTTGACGGCAAAACTTGCCGAACTCAAGGCTGGAATCATTGATGGTTCAATCAACCCGCTTAGCTAACACTAAGTAAAGAAGTAGAACTGCCGAGGTGAAAGCCTCGGCAGTTCTCTTTTTGGTAAGTTCCCTTATTCGGCTAGATTATTAGGTGAGTGAACTGCAAAGGAGCCACTGGGAGTAATGAAGCTAGAGCTGCGCAATATCACTAAGCGTTTTGGCACTTTAGTGGCTAATGACAACATCAGCTTGACCCTAGAGCCCGGCGAGATTCATAGCTTGCTTGGTGAAAACGGTGCCGGTAAGTCCACTTTGATGAACGTGCTCTACGGCTTATTACAACCTGATGCCGGCGAAATTCTAATTGATGACAAACCGGTGAAATTCTCTGGGCCGGGCGATGCTATGGCTTCTGGTATCGGTATGGTTCACCAACACTTCATGCTCATCCCGGTTTTCACAGTTGCCGAAAATGTGGTCTTAGGAAATGAACCAACCAGCAAGCTAGGTCGATTGGATCTTGGGGCCGCCAGAAAACTAGTCAAGGAAATCTCCGACCGATTTGGTTTTGATATTGATCCGGATGCGCTAATCAGAGACCTGCCGGTTGGTTCACAGCAGCGCGTAGAAATCATTAAAGCATTGGCAAGAGATGCAAAAGCCCTGGTGCTAGATGAGCCAACTGCGGTATTGACCCCTCAAGAAACCGATGAGCTGATGGAAATCATGCGAGGGTTAGCTAAATCTGGAACATCAATTATCTTTATCACTCATAAATTGCGCGAGGTGCAGCAGGTTGCCGACCGAATCACCGTAATCCGCCAAGGTAAAGTTGTCGCCTCACCGTCACCTAAAGCCTCAGCCAGCGAACTGGCTTCATTAATGGTTGGTCGCGATGTTGACCTAGAGGCTAAGCACAAGCCGGCCAAAATCGGCAAGGCTAGTTTGGTAATCAAAGATCTAACAGTTTTAGATGACCGAAATCACCAGATGGTCAATGGAGTGAGTTTTGAAGTTCACGATGGTGAAGTTCTAGCTATAGCTGGTGTGCAGGGTAATGGGCAAACCGAGTTAGCCGAAGCGATTCTTGGTATTCGCAAGGTGCACTCCGGTTCAATCTTGGTTTCCGGTAACGATGTCACTAAGAGTACGGTGCGACAGGTTCTCGAATCAGGTCTTGGCTATATTCCTGAAGATCGCAAGAAGGACGGCTTGGTTTCCGAGTTCACGATCGCTGAGAACCTGATGCTTGATGGCTCCTTTACACCGCCGTTTGCTAAAGGCATCCAAATCGACTTTGCCAAGCGCAATGAAATAGCTAAGGATCTAATTCAGCGCTTTGATATCAGAACCCAATCCGCTGAAACACTGGCCAAGCAGCTCTCCGGCGGTAACCAGCAGAAGGTAGTGGTGGCTAGGGAATTAGGCCGAGAACTGAAAGTTTTAGTTGCTTCCCAGCCAACTAGAGGTGTGGATGTTGGTTCGGTTGAATTTATTCACGAACAGATGATTGCGGCTAGGGATTCAGGCAAGGCGGTGCTGATTATCTCCACTGAACTCGATGAGGTGCTGGCGCTGGCCGATCGAATAGCGGTGATGTATCGGGGCAAGATCGTTGGAATTGTTGATGCCAAGACCTCGAGAGAAAAACTTGGCAAGATGATGGCAGGTATTGCAGCATGAGTAAAAAGGTAAAAGCACTGCCGGCGGCAGACTCACAGGCAAATTCAGTCCTACGCGAAATTATGGCTGGCGACCCAGTTCGAATCGGACTTTCGATTTTGCTCGGCTTTATTATCGGTGGAATCTTTATGATCGTTTTCTCCGAGGATGTTGTTGATTCCTGGTCTAATTTTGGAGCCGATCCAAACTACGCCTTTTCAGCTGTTTGGTGGAGCATCCAGGATGGCTACGGCGCACTCTTTTATGGATCAATCTATAACTTCAATGCAGACGATTTCATTTCTGGAATCAGGCCGCTAACCGAAACCCTAAGGTTTGCCGCCCCTTTGATCATGGCTGGACTCGGCGTGGCACTGACATTTAGAGTTGGTCTTTTTAACATCGGTGCAACCGGTCAAATTATGGTTGGTCTTGCTGGTGCAACTTTCGTTTCAACTAGGTTGGAACTGCCACAGATTCTGCACATGCTGGTTGCTGTGTTAGCTGCTGTTTTGGCCGCTGCCGTCTGGGGAATAATTGTTGGAATTCTCAAAGCTCGCTTCGGAGCTCACGAGGTAATCGTCACAATCATGATGAACTATGTTGCGACAGCCCTTTTCACATTCTTTCTTCGTGAACCAGCATTCCTACTTGAAGCCAACGGCGGTGGAACGCCAAAATCAGATAAACCGGCGGACACTGCAAGGCTCGGAGCTCTTTTGGGGGAGAGCTTTAACCTGCACTACGGTTTGATAATCGCCGCCTTATCAGTTGTCGCCTACTGGTGGCTGATGGAACGATCCACATTTGGATTTAGGTTCCGCATGGTTGGCCATAACCCGACCGCCGCTAAGGCAGCTGGTATCAAAGTTGAGAACACCTTCATCTGGGCATTAGCGATTTCTGCTGGCTTCTCTGGTTTGGCTGCAGCCAACCAGGGGCTAAGCATCAGCGGTGGTCTTACCACCAGTATTGAGGCGGGGATCGGCTTTGATGCCATTACCGTTGCTCTGCTCGGCGGATCTCGAGCCGGCGGTGTGGTCTTAGCTGGTCTTCTTTTCGGTGCGTTCAAGGCAGGGGCATCATCGATGCAGGTGGCCGGAGTGTCACCGGAAGTTCTCGGTGTAGTGAAAGCTCTGATCGTGCTGTTTATCGCAGCCCCACCAATTATTCGAGCCATTTATCGACTACCTAAGCCTGGCCCAAAGATGATTGAAGCTATGCAGAAGGCCGAGAAGGTGAGCAAGTAATGTCGAAAGTTGAAGTTACCCCGGGTCTATTCTCGCAAGCTGAGGTCAAGCCAAGCCTTAAGGCAACAATTGCGATGGCGCTTATTTCCCTAGTAGTGCTATTTAGTTTTGGCATATTCGGTAAAGCTGGCGATGTTCGGTTTGTTTGGAGTGAGAAGAGAGAGGTAATCCAGTTACCAGATCTAACTGTTAACTCGATGCTCTTTTGCACAGTAATCGCAAGTTTGCTAATTGCCTTAACTTTGCTCTCTGTTGTTTTCAATCGGATGAAAAAACTTACGCCGATCTGGCTAACCTGTTTGTTTGGTTTTTTCGCCATCATGGCACTTCTGGCTTGGCTGGCAACCGGCGCAGCACAGGGTGTTCAAATGATTTTCATTTTGAGTAACACGATTGTTCTTGCCATCCCGCTAATTCTCGGCGGCATGGCAGGAATCATGTCTGAGCGCGTTGGCGTTGTGAATATTGCCATCGAAGGCCAGTTGCTCACCGGTGCTTTTGTGTCTTCGGTGGTTGGAACTATGACTGGCAATCTTTACGTCGGAATGGTTGCGGCAATGGTTGCTGCAGCGCTGGTCAGCATGGTGCTAGCCTCACTTGCAATTAAGTATTTAGTTGAGCAAATCATCGTCGGTGTGCTGTTGAATGTATTGGTCATCGGCATTACTAACTTCCTGCACTCTGCTTGGGTCGACAAAGATCGTGTCAATCTAAATTTCCCCGGCACATTTGAGAAAATTCCAATCCCACTACTTTCAGATATTCCGATAGTCGGCCAAACCCTATTCGATAACAGAATCACTGTCTATCTGATGTTCTTAATTGTTCCGACCCTGTGGTTTATTTTGTTCCGAACCAAGCTTGGGCTTCGAGCCAGAGCCGTTGGTGAGCACCCGTTAGCCGCCGATACCGTTGGCATCAATGTTGCCCGCACTAGATTCTGGTGGGTAACCTTAGGCGGTATGGTTGCAGGTCTAGGCGGAGCTGCGCTGACCATCGGTAACGTCGGATCATTCGGTCGTGAAATGTCTGCTGGGCAGGGCTTTATCGCCCTTGCCGTTGTTATCCTTGGTCGCTGGCAACCTATTTATGTGACGCTTGGGGCACTGTTATTTGGTTTCACAATTATTCTTCGAGTTTGGGCCAATCAGGTATCACCTGGCATTCCGGTGGATTTCATCACCATGGTTCCTTATTTAGTGACGCTGATTGCGGTAGCTGGATTTGCCGGCAAGGTCAGACCTCCCGCTGCATCTGGCCAACCCTACGTGAAGGGATAACCCATGGAAATCAACTGGGCGGAACTAAAAGCAGCTGCTGTTCAAGCAATGAAACACGCTTACGCGCCATACAGTCATTTTCCAGTAGGTGCAGCCGCCCTTGTTGATGACGGTCGGATTGTCTCCGGTTGTAATGTTGAGAACGCCAGTTACGGTGTTGGCTTGTGTGCTGAATGTGGCTTGGTTAGTAATCTGAGCATGACCGGGGGCGGGAAACTTATCGCTTTCTATTGCGTTGATGGAGCAGAAAATATATTGATGCCTTGCGGTCGTTGCCGTCAATTACTTTTTGAGCACTCTCAGACGGGCATGCTCTTGCAAACAACCAGTGGTATCAAGACCATCGAAGAAGTGCTGCCTGATGCTTTTGGTCCGAGAGATCTGGCAGATGGTTTCGGATCTGAGCAGAGGGGGTAGTGGTGGCTAAAGAATTCTCAGCAGTTGAGTTAATCATTGCAAAACGTGAGAAGCAGGAACTAACTACCGAACAAATTGATTGGTTGGTTCATAACTACACCACCGGCGTTATCGCCGATGAGCAAATGTCGGCGATGACCATGGCTATATTGCTAAACGGTATGAACCGCAGGGAAATCAAAGATCTAACCATGGCCATGATTGCAAGCGGTGAGCGACTGGATTTTAGTTCGCTACCGATGCCAACTGCCGATAAGCATTCAACCGGAGGCGTTGGCGACAAGATCACTTTGATGGTTGCTCCGCTGGTTGCGGTTTTCGGTGTTGCTGTTCCGCAGCTATCCGGTCGTGGACTCGGTCACACCGGGGGCACCTTAGACAAAATGGAAGCCATTCCAGGTTGGCAGGCAAACCTTTCTAATCAGCAAATGCTTGAGCAGTTACGCGATGTTGGTGCGGTGGTTTGCGCTGCCGGCAGCGGTCTAGCGCCGGCTGATAAGAAGCTCTATGCACTTCGAGATGTTACTGGAACGGTCGAGGCTATCCCGTTGATTGCCAGTTCGATTATGAGTAAGAAGATTGCTGAAGGCACCGCGAGCCTAGTGCTAGATGTGAAGGTGGGTTCGGGGGCATTCATGAAGAGCTTAGATAGGGCCAGAGAGTTAGCTCAGGTGCTCACCCAACTTGGTGCTGACGCCGGAGTCAAGACCAGTGCCCTGCTAACCGATATGTCCACGCCACTTGGCAATAAAGTCGGTAACTCACTTGAGGTTGAAGAGGCGGTTGAGGTTTTAGCCGGAGGCGGAGCTAAGGATCTGGTGGAAATCACGGTTGCCCTTGCTACCGAGATGCTGCGACTTTCCGGTAAGACCGACATCGATGTTGCTTCGGCCCTGGCTGACGGTCGAGCCATGGATAAGTGGGTGCAGATGATTTCCGCTCAAGGTGGAGATCCGAAGGCAGAGCTGCCAAAGGCAAAACATGAGCAGGTTGTCTACGCTACCGAAAGCGGAATCTTGAACAAACTTGACGCCCTAGCAGTGGGAACCGCATCTTGGCGTCTAGGTGCTGGACGCGCCAGAAAAGAAGATCCGGTGCAGTTTGGTGCTGGAGTTATTCTGCATGCCAAGCGAGGCGATCAGGTAACTAAGGGCGAACCTTTGCTGACACTATTTACCGATGAAGAAAACAGGTTTGCTAGAGCTCTTGAAGCACTCGACGGTGGTATCGAAATCGGCGTGACCGCAAAAGACCAAGCGGCACTAATTCTTGATCGTATTCAAAGCTAACTAGGAAAACTAAATGACTGACTATCGGGCCATACCCAAGGTTTCACTGCACGATCACCTAGATGGTGGACTGCGTCCTGAAACCATTGTTGAATTAGCTGATCAAATTGGACACAAGCTACCGAGAACTAATGCGAAAGAACTAAACCAGTGGTTTTTGGATTCTTGTGATTCTGGTTCCTTGGTTAGATATCTTGAAACCTTCGAACACACCATCGCCGTGATGCAGTCAGCGGAGAACCTTTCCAGAGTCGGATATGAGTTTGCGATGGATCTAGCCAAAGATGGTGTGATTTACGGCGAGATTCGCTGGGCTCCAGAGCAGCACCTCAGTAATGGCTTGAACTTGGATGAAGTAGTTGAAGCTGTCGAGGATGGTCTAACCAGGGCTAGAAAAGAGATCCGCAGTCGGGGAGGCTATCTAGCCACCGGCCAGTTGATTACCGCGATGCGACAGAATGATCGAGCTCAGGAAATTGCTGAATTAGCGGTGCGCCATAGGAATAAAGGTGTAGTCGGCTTTGACTATGCAGGGCCAGAAGAAGGCTTTAGTCCATCTAGGCACGCGGGGGCTTTTGCCTGGCTGAATAAAGAACTCATGCCGGTTACCCTGCATGCCGGTGAGGCTGCTGGCAAAGATTCGATTAGGGATGCCATCGTTGACGGTCGGACCCTAAGGCTCGGCCACGGCGTGAGAATCATCGAGGATGTATTCGTCGATGCCGATGATGAAAGTAAATACGGTTTCGGTGAGGTGGCCACCTGGGTCTTGGAGCGCGGCATTGCCTTAGAACTTTCTCCTTCGTCAAATCTTCAAACCGGTGCTATTCCAGGCATTGACGAGCCGGTTATGCGTGATCACCCGTTTGATGATCTATATCGATTGGGATTCAACGTCACCGTCAACACCGATAACCGCTTGATGAGTGGAACTTCGCTCTCGCGCGAATTGGAATTACTGAGCAAAGCTTTTGGTTACGATCTGGAAGATATGGAACTGTTTCAACTAAATGCCGCCAATGCCGCCTTTATTGATATGGATATCAGGACAGAGATTATCGAGAACATCACCGACTGGTTTGCAAGGCAGCAGTAATGTCTGCCCTTGGTGATGCTCTCGGTGATAAATCGATAAAACTTTCCGTTAGTGCTAGCACTTGGACTGAAGCAATCACTTTGGCTGGCGATGCTTTAGAACTTAGTGGACGAGCGACAGCTGCATACACCCGGGCAATGATTGAAGCCTTTGAAGAGCTCGGACCTTATATGGTTATCGCACCAGGTATTGCGCTAGCTCATGCCAGGCCTTCGGCAAATGTATTGAGCACCGGCTTATCTTTGGTGGTGCTAAGTGAGAGCGTTAAATTTGGCTCCGAGCGATTTGATCCGGTCAGGATTGTTTTTGGTTTAGCAGCCTTGGATCACGATGGCCATATTGATTTGATGGCCGGTTTAAGTGAGCTATTGCTAGATGACACAAAAGTAAACATGTTATTACAGTCTGATAATGAGAGTGAAGTTCGCAGACTACTTGGCTAGGCTCTCAAGGTGAAGATAATTGCTGTGTGTGGCATGGGTATTGGTACGTCCGTGCTACTAAAAATGAACACGGAGAAGGTGCTTGAACTTCTCGGCGTTCAGGCCGAGGTTCAAGCTGCCGATATGGCAAAGGCTAAGCGTGAAGGTGCTGATGCCGACATTATCTTGACCACACCTGAACTAGTTTTTCAACTTGAGCACATGCCGGGGATTATCGTGCCGATTGAGCACGTCTTTGATCTAATTGAGATCAGACAAAAACTGGCTAACGTCCTTAGTTAGTAGAGCCAACTTGGCTTTGGCCTCGACGGAACTAGATCCGATTACCTGCAGATAGCACTTCAATTTAGGTTCAGTTCCGCTTGGCCGGATAATCACCCTAGATTGATCAGCTAAATCTAGCCGTAGGCCATCAGTCGGCGGGAGATCTTTTGAGCCGAGGCTTAGGTCGGTGAAACTAACCGCTTGGCCCAGAAGTGTCTTCGGGGGGTTCTGGCGAATCGCATGCACAAGCAAGGTGATTTTGGCTAATTCCTCGAATCGAAGGGAAATCTGTCCAGTGGCAAAATGCCCGTAGCGGTTACCTAACTCTTCCAGTAGGTCAATAAGTGAGCGACCGGCGGCTAATTCTCGAGCTGCAATTTTGACCATCAACAGTGCCGAGCTGATGCCATCTTTATCTGCTACTTGCTCCGGGTCAATGCAATAGCCGAGTGCCTCCTCGTAACCGAATATGAGATTTTCAACTTTGCTAATCCACTTAAATCCGGTCAACGTGCTTTGGTAATTCAGGCCGTAATGCGACGCAACTTTTTCAAGCGCTGAGCAGGAAACAATGCTGGCAGCAAGAGTTCCTTGAGTTTTGCTACTGGCTATTTCATCGGCCAGAATTAGCCCCACCTGATCGCCGGTGAGTTGAATGTATTCACCATCGCTTTTTACGGCAACCGCTAATCGGTCTGCATCGGGGTCTTGGGCAATCACAATATCGGCCGCAACAGATCTGGCTTTGGCCAAAACCAAATCCATGGCTCCTTTTTCTTCCGGGTTTGGAAAGTTCACAGTGGGGAAATTACCATCTGGTTCGATTTGCTCGAGTACCGGATGAAGATCGGTGAACCCCGCTTTGGCAAAAATTTCTTCGGTTAGTTTAAAGCCAACACCGTGCATGGCGGTATAGGCAATCTTGATTGGCAGGCTCGCTAAGTTTTGGCTTGAAGCTAAAACAGCATCGACATATGCTTTTCTGATATCGTGGCCGACAATTTCGTAGTTTGAAGATTTTGCTAGTGAGTTGAAGGTTTCGTTTTCTGCGATAAATTCAATTTCTTTTGCAATTGCACTATCAACCGGGGCAATAATTTGTGAGCCCTTGAAATTTCCACCAAGATAAACCTTGTATCCGTTATCCCGCGGCGGGTTATGTGAGGCAGTGACCATGATTCCGGCACTGGCATTTAGGTATCTGGTGGCAAATGAAATCAGCGGGGTAGGGCATAGCTTGTCTAGTAAAAAGACATGCAGGCCCAGGCCAGCTAAAACCTCAGCCGAGTCCTTTGCAAAAATCTCACTATTTACCCGACCATCAAAGCCGATTACAACACTTGAGCCCGGTTTTAGATAACGACCCAGCCCGGCTGCCGCTTGGGCAACCAGAACCCGGTTCATGCGATTCGGCCCGGCGCCTAATTCACCGCGTAAGCCGGCTGTGCCAAACTCTAAGCGCTTAGCAAAGCGCTCAGTGAGTGCGGGGTAATCCTTGGCATCGATAAGTTTTTGTAGTTCAGCCTTAGTAACCGGATCTGGATCTTGGGCCAGCCAGTTTTCTGCTTGCTGCAAAAGCTCGTTCATTATTAGAGCTTGGCGATAATCTCGGCTAAAAGCGCACTGATTCGCGGTTCAGCTTCTTTACCAGCAGCTAAAACCTCAGTATGCGATAGCGGAGTTGCACTGATTCCAGCCGCCAGATTAGTCGATAGCGATAAACCTAAGACCTCTAAGCCTGATGCCCTTGCGGCAATAGCTTCTAATGCTGTTGACATTCCAACTAGGTGAGCACCAACCGCTTTAGCCATCTGCACCTCGGCTGGAGTCTCGTAGTGTGGTCCACGGAATTGCATGTAAACGCCTTCATCAAGAGACGAATCAACTGTTCTGGCAATATCTCTAAGTCTTTTAGAGTAGAGATCGGTCAGGTCGACAAAATTGGCACCTTCGATTGGGCTGGCTGCTGTGTTATTGATGTGATCGCTAATTAGTACAGGTGTTCCTGGAGCCCAACTGGTTTTGATACCACCGGCGCCATTTGTCAAAATCATCATCTCGGCACCGGTTGCTGCCGCAGTCCTAACTCCATGAACAACTGGCCTTACGCCGTGACCTTCATAAAAGTGAGTTCTGGCACCGAGCACCAACGCGTATTTTCCATTTGGCAGAGCAATTGAACGAATAGTGGACACGTGTCCAACAACCTGACTCTTTCTAAAACCTGGGATTTCATCAGCTGGAATTGAGGCAACTGTTTCCCCGATTAGATCGGCTGCTTTTGCCCAGCCAGAACCTAGAGTTAGCGCGATATCGTGTTTTGCAACACCTGATTTAGTTGCAATTATCTCAGCAGCTTGTTTTGCAATTTCGAAGGGATCCACCGTTGGATCATCTAAAGGATTGGCCATAATCGGAGTCTACCCAAAACGGTAGCGGAGCGTTATTCCTCAAACTCCATCAATATTGTTCCAGCCGGAACGGTAGCGCCAACGGCAACGTGTATCTTTTTGACCGTTAGGTCTTTAGCCGCATTTTGCGGCGATTCCATCTTCATCGCCTCAAGAACCAGAAGTTGCTGACCAGATGGAACTTTATCGCCCTCATTGACTGCGATCTTGACCACTGTCGCTTGCATTTGCGCAACCAGGTGAACGCCTGAATCGATTTGGACATTGTCATGCGCTTTGCGCTTAGGTGCTTTTATCGCTTTAGCCGGGCCGCCAGAAGCAAACAGGTTCTTCGGCAGACTAACTTCAATTCGCTTACCGTTTACCTCGACGACTACGTTGTTTCGCTCTGGTGTGGCTTGGCCTAGTTGATCAACACCTGAGTATGGCTCGATATCGTTGATCCACTCCGTTTCAATCCAGCGGGTGTAGACAGCGAATTTACCCTTCGGAGCTGTAAAGGCTGGGTCATTGACGATCTTCCGGTGAAAAGGAAGCACGGTAGGCATGCCGAGAACTTGCATTTCGGCTAGCGCTCGCCTGGATCGCTGTAGCGCTTGTTCTCTTGTGGCGCCGGTAACAATCAACTTGGCGATCATCGAGTCAAAGGAACCTGAAATTTCTGAGCCCGACTCAACGCCAGTGTCGACTCTGACGCCTGGCCCACCTGGCACGACAAAAGAGCTTACTGTTCCTGGAGCCGGCATGAAGTTACGCCCAGCGTCCTCTCCATTGATACGGAATTCAAAGCTGTGGCCGGAGATAACTGGATCTGGATAATCGAGTTTGCCACCTTCGGCAATGCGGAACTGTTCTCTAACTAGATCAAGGCCGGTTACTTCTTCAGAGACCGGGTGCTCCACCTGCAATCTGGTGTTTACTTCCAAAAACGAGATAGTTCCATCTTGGGCAACTAGGAACTCACAGGTTCCCGCTCCCTGGTAACCAACTTCTTTCAGAATCGCTTTTGAAGCATCGTAAAGTTTCTTTACTTGATCATCGGTTAGGAATGGGGCAGGTGCCTCTTCAACTAGTTTCTGATGTCTTCTTTGCAGTGAACAGTCTCTGGTGGAGACAACTACGACATTGCCGTAGGCATCGGCAAGACATTGGGTTTCAACGTGACGAGGTTTTTCTAGATACTTTTCAACAAAGCATTCGCCTCGACCGAAAGCTGCGATTGCTTCTCGGGTAGCGGACTCAAAACTTTCTTCAATCTGGTCTTTTTCATAAACCACTTTGATGCCTCTACCGCCGCCACCGTAAGCAGCTTTAATAGCAATCGGCAGTCCGTGCTCGGCAACGAAATCTAAAACTTCTTTCGCACCAGAAACTGGGTTTAGGGTGCCTGGTGCTAGCGGTGCGCCAACTTTTTCGGCAACGTGTCTAGCGGAGACTTTATCGCCGAGCTGGTCGATGGCTTTGGGAGATGGCCCAATCCAAATTAGGCCAGCATCCATTACAGCCTGGGCAAAGTTTGCATTCTCGGCGAGAAAACCGTAGCCAGGGTGAACCGCATCCGCTGCGGATCTTTTGGCAATTTCAATGATCTTTTCAATCACTAGGTAGGTTTCCGCGCTGGTGGTGCCGCCTAAGGCATAGGCTTCAT
The DNA here is from genome assembly GCA_030831605.1 of Rhodoluna sp. Lineage (GTDB taxonomy): Bacteria > Actinomycetota > Actinomycetes > Actinomycetales > Microbacteriaceae > Rhodoluna. The sequence goes on along the minus strand of JAURKU010000009.1, from coordinate 24,175 downwards.
CAGCCAAACGTGAGTGCATGGCATCACGGTCTTGGTCGGCGTAGATGGCAACTGAGCTGATGCCGGAATCTTTAGCTGCCCGGATGATCCTGACGGCTATCTCGCCGCGGTTGGCAACGAGGACTTTAGTGATTTTGGCTGGTTTTGAGGCAGTCATAGATATTAAGCCTACCCATTTATGACCGCCAAAGGCTCGGGTATTCCACCCCGAGGGCTTGAGTTAACTCTCTTAATGTGGGCAAACTAAGGCCAACCACGGTATGGGCATCGCCCTCAATAGCCCTTATAAAGGCCCCACCAAGCCCATCGATGGTGAAAGCCCCTGCCACCTGCAGAGGTTCCCCAGTTCCCACATAAGCCAATATCTCGCTGTCTGAGAGCTGGGCAAAGTGAACCGTGGTGTTGGTGGCCCTGCCAGTGGCTGGCGGCATCGGGCTAGTTAGCCGATTATCGATTAGCCAGTGACCGGTATAAAGTCGTCCTGATCGGCCACGCATCGCTTTCCAACGTTCGATGGCAATTTCAGGTTCCAACGGTTTGCCAAGCGATTCGCCATCTAAATCCAAAGCGCTGTCGCAGCCAATAATTAGTGCATCTTGAGCCAACGGGTTTCCCACTACTGCTTCTGCCTTGCATTTAGCTAGAAGCAATACCAGATCGGCAGTTGTTGCAATCTGGCCGGCAGCTAGAGCCATATCCCCAACTCGTTCTTCATCCACGTTAGGGGCAATAACTATTGGGTCAATTCCAGCATCTTTTAGAAGTCGCAGGCGAGCTGGCGAGGTTGAGGCAAGAACTAGTTTGGTCACATAGACAGACTACACATTTGAGTTGTGAAACACTTGGTGAGTGAATACAAATTGGCTGGGTCAAGAAATCGAACTTACTGTTGGGAAGGTTGCCCACGGGGGAGTATTTGTCGCTCGGCACGAAAATCGCGTGATTTTTGTAACGGGGGCAATCCCCGGTGAAAAAGTAATTGCCAGAGTTTTCGAAGATAAGGGAGGCTCTTTCGCTCGAGCAGAGACCATCCAGGTTATTGATGCTTCTGGCGATCGAGTGCCACATTTTTGGAAGAAATCTGCTATTGCCGGTGGAGCAGAATTTGGCCATATTTCGCTTGAGCGACAGCGTTCACTAAAAAGTGAAGTATTAACCGAGGCCTTTGAAAGATTTGCAAAACTAAATCTCGAAACGGTAATCGAAAGCATTGATACGGACCCCTCAGGCCTTGGTTATCGTACCCGGGTGCAACTGCACGTGAATGAATTTGGTGACGCTGGGCCATATCGGGAGCGTAGCCACGAAGTGATAAAAGTTAAGGAGTTACCGCTAGCCGTTGCTGAAATTCAGGAACTCGGATTGCATCTGAAGAATTGGCAGTCGGTGAAAAAGATCAGCATCGCCAGTTCGAATACCGGTGGCCTGCAGTGGCAGGTTGATCGGAAAGTTCAAGGCGATCCGATGCTGATCGAATCAGTTTTAGGTAGAACCTATCGGTTGAGCCCAGGTGGTTTTTGGCAGGTTCACAAAAATGCTGCGAAAGTGCTTAGCGAAACAGTAATTGATTTTGCCAAAGCTAGCGACTTTGATAAACGCAGCGAAAATCTAGATCTTTACTCCGGTGCTGGATTATTTAGCGGCGCTTTGGCTGGGGCCTTCGGCTTAGACACAAAACTTACCGCCGTTGAGGCAAGCAAAACTGCCTCCTTGGACAGCAGAAAGAATCTGGCAGACTTGGCTAACTTCAGGGTTATCAGCACTGGCACCGAGGACTATCTCAAAAGGCTGGAAAAGCTAGCTACTGGCAGCACTGTAGTTCTAGATCCGCCCCGCTCTGGGGCTGGCAATAAGGTGATTGCAGAGCTCCTTCGACTGCAACCAGCAGCGATTATCTATGTGGCCTGTGATCCGGTAGCGCTGGCTCGTGATTTAGGACAGCTGGTGCCAGCCGGATACAAGATAGATAACATTCGGGCTCTAGATCTATTTCCACACACTCATCACTTCGAAACTGTGGTTAGTCTGGTTCGGTGAACAGCATGAGCGTTTCGCCGGAGGAAATAACTGTCGCCATCATTGATGATCACGAGGCAATCAGGCTTGGTTTTGCTGGCGCCTGCCTAGAGCACGGTTTTAAACTACTTGCCCATGGCGACAGTGTTGCCGATCTCATCGGGAAACTGAAAGAGAAGCCCCAGGTAGTAGTTCTTGACTTGTCGTTAGCTGATGGAAGTAATCCGGCCAGTAATGTTCGAGAACTGATTGACTATGGCACCGAGGTTCTAATTTTCTCTATTGCCGACAAGAAAACTCAGGTAAGTCAAGCGCTAAAAGAAGGCGCTGCAGCGCTGGTAACCAAGAGTCAACAGATGAAAGAACTCTTTGAGTGCATCAGGTTAGTCGCTAACGGAATCATCGTGAATACCCCTGAAACGGTTGCCGCCATTGATACCGATCAAGAATTAAAAGCGCAACTAACTGAAAGAGAATTACAAGTGCTCAGGCTATACGCTTCCGGGATGACTCTAAAGGGCGTAGCGTACGAACTGAAAATCAGCAAGCACACTGCCAAAGAACACATCGATCGGGTGCGGCAGAAATATGCCGATGTCGGAAGACCGGCGCAGGATAAGTCGGAACTTCTTATTCGGCTTATTGAAGATGGTCTCTATGGCGAGGATCTAATCTGATGCAAACAATCCGATCTACTTTTGCTACCGCTAGAGTCAACAAACTGATTGGTCGAGCATTCTCAGCGGCGGCAGTTTTATTGACAGCTGAAAGCACTCTGAATTTTTTAGGACAACTTAAATATCTCTCTGACCTTTATGCTTGGCTTGTCGCGATTGGCCTTTGGAGCACAACAGCAACATTCTTTTATAGTTTTTGGTTTGGTGCGGCAAGATATCGCTACCTTCGAATTCACGCTATTTATGTGATTGGTCTGGTTTTTGTCTGGCCACTATTAGTAAATGAACCACTACCTACCGATGGTAGTTTTTACCCGTGGATCTGGTGGTCGACAGACACTGCATGGATAGCAGCAGCGCTTAGTTTTAGGCGACGCTGGGCGATCGTGTATTTCTTTGGTTTGAATCTTATAATTCAGATTATTTTCTCAACTGCACTCGGCGGATCGCATGGTCCGGTCGCGCTGATAACGGATTATTGGTTCACAATTTTGACTAACGGTACAGCTTCGGTCATCGCACTATTGCTAAGGGCAGCGGCTGAGCGTACCGATGCGGCTAATGCTGAGGCTATTGAGTCGGCAATCCTGCAGGCCAAAGCCGAAGCTTCCTCTAGGGAGCAACAGCGGATGGATGCTCTGGTGCACGACCGAGTACTTACCGCTCTTATCAGCGCGGCTAATGCGTCCAGCCAGGCTGAAGTCAAATCTGCCGCTGATCTGGCAGAATCGGCAATCACCAAATTAAACGAGGTGGCCCGGGGCGAGGCCAAGGGACCAGTGTTTACCGAGGACCTGTTTAGTTCCATCATCACTGCCACCCAACAAATCGACCCTGGCCTGAGTGCCAGTATTAGTGAAGCTCAGAACTGGCTAGTCAACCAGGACGTGGCATCTGCACTAACCGAAGCGAGCTTACAAGCGGTGCAGAATTCGGTTTTGCATGCTGGTGGGAAAGCCAAACGCGAGCTATTTCTAAAAGCTACAGCCAGCGAAATAAAAATTGTGATTAGGGATAACGGTAGAGGTTTTCGGCCAAACCGAATTCCTAAAGGTCGTCTCGGAATTCGTGTTTCGGTGATTGCCCGAGTAGAGGCAGTTGGAGGGCAGGTTCACATCTCCTCGCAACCAGGTCAAGGTAGCACCGTTGTTTTGGAGTGGACTAAGCCATGATCTCAATTAGACGTATTTTGGTTGCCGGCATCCCTCTGGTTTATCTGTTCTATCTTCCGATTCAGTCAATCTTGCTGCCAGATTTTGCGTCACGGACAATCGAAATTGCTGCACTGACAATTTACCTCTTGGTTGGTGTACCAACACTTCTCGCTTTCACCGGCATCCGGATTCCAATCTGGTTGGCGCTGATAAATCTCTTTGCGGCAGTAGTTTTACCGGCACTAATTATTCTGCAGCGACAGGAAATAGGAAACGACAAAATCGGCGCCTGGGTGGTCATGGGAACCGGTGTTATCCTCACTGCCGCGGCGGTAAGGCAGCATCCGCGTATTGCTGTATTAGGTTTGGCCTCTCTAATTACTCAGATAGTTTTGAGTTACGGTCCGATATCGCTAATTAGAGATGGTTTGGTTGGCGCTATAGTATTCGTCCTGGCTGGCTTAGGTGTTTCTCGAGGAATTAGAAGAGCTAATGAAGAGTCAGAGAAGTATCTAGCTCAGCAGACAAAATCCCTTGCGGCAATTGCAGCTTTAGAAGCCGCTGAAAGCGCTAGACAGGAAAGATTACAGGAAGTGCTAAATCAAGCAATTCCGATGTTGAAAAAGATAACTTCTGCTACTGGTGCTCTCGGCGGCAGTGATCGCAATCAAGCCAAACTACTTGAGCTAACCTTACGCGATGAGATGCGCGGCCGCGCTCTGATGATTCCAGCGCTTAAAGCAGAGGTGGCTAGATTACGATCGCTCGGAGTTGAGGTAGCGGTTTTGGATGAAGGTGGCATGGATGATTTAGATCTGCCAACTAAAGAGCAACTCCTACAAAAAGCTATAGCTGCGCTAGTAATTGTTAGCACCGGTCGAGTTACCATCCGTAGCCCAAAAAATGAATCGTTCCGATTGACGGTGGTCGCGACCATTCCTGGTCAAGCAGCACCAGTAGTGAATTTGCGGTTTTAACCCCCAACGGGCCTTGGGGTTGTTTCCAACCCTTTGGCCCGTCCCCTGGAAATGAACTAAATACCCCTTTTGCCGTAACCGTTCATCCGATGAAACAAATTTATGTTTCTTCAAAACAAATCTGCCGTCAAAGTACTATTCAAGTCAGTCCCCAATATGGGGGACAAAAAAGTGTCCCCACCAATTGGTGGGGACACTCTAGCTTTGAAGCTTTAGCCCAGTAGAGCCTTTTCCAAGGTGTCTAGACCGATGCTGCCGAGGTTTAGCGCCTTCATGTGGAACTCCTTGATGTTGAAGTTCTCACCCTGACGGAGCTTGTATTCGTCGCGGATCTGCTCCCAGATGCGCTGCCCAATCTTGTATGAAGGGGCCTGGCCTGGCCAACCGAAGTAGCGGTGAACTTCGAAGTTGACGAACTGATCTGACATGTTCACGTTCTTACGCATGAAAGCAAGTGCGTAGTCGAAATCCCACTTACCGGTACCCTCGAGGTTTTGCTTACCTAGGTGAACACCGAGATCTAGAACTACACGAGCAGCACGCATGCGCTGCCCATCGAGCATTCCGAGGCGATCGCCTGGATCATCGAGGAAGCCGAGTTCCTGCATCAAACGCTCAGCGTATAGTGCCCAGCCTTCACCGTGACCTGAAGACCACGATGCCAATCTGCGCCAGGAGTTTAGATCCTTCTTGTTGTATACCTTCTGGCCAATTTGCAAGTGGTGACCGGGGACACCCTCGTGGTAAACCGTAGTGGTTTCACGCCAAGTGTTGAATTCGGTAACGCCAACTGGCACCGACCACCACATTCTGCCCGGACGAGAGAAGTCGTCGGTAGGCGAGGTGTAGTAGATACCACCGTGCTGGGTTGGCGCAATCATGCACTCTAGGTTTTTTAGTTCTGGTGCAATATCGAAGTGAGTGCCGCTGAGTTTCTCAATGGCAGCATCGCTGAGCTTTTGCATCCAGCGCTGTAGTTCATCGGTACCGTGCAGCTTACGCTTAGGGTCTTCATCAAGAACCTTAATAGCTTCTTCAACGGTTGCCCCAGCTTTGATTTCGTTAGCAACTTTTTTCTGCTCGGCGATGACTCTTTCTAGCTCTTCGCGACCCCACTCGTAAGTTTCATCTAGGTCAACTCGCTTACCTAGGAATCTTGCTGAAAGTAGTGCGTAGCGCTCACGTCCGATTGCATCTTCGCTGTTTCCAGCAGGAAGAAGTTCTTCTTTGAAGAAAGATGCCATCTTGCCGTAACCAGCAGTGGCAGCCTCGGCTGCCTCAATTAGTTCTTTCTTCAAAGAGTCGGGCAATTCACCTTCGGTTGGCTTTGCGTTGGCCGCAAATTTTCTGAAGAAGCCATCCGGGGTAAGTAGTTGCTCAGCCTGTTCAATTGCAATCTTGATCTGCCTCACCGCAGGGGTGTCGTTTGCTTTGATACCTTCGCGAAGACAAGCAATATAACCTTCGACTGCACCGTCAACCGCGCGCATACGCTTGGCCAGGTTCTCCCAGTTTTCAACTGTTGCAGTTGGAGAAATGTCGAATATGTCTCTAATACCTTGGGCTGTAGAGGCGATTGGATTTAGATCGCGCTTCCATAAACCTGCTTCGTAAATTTCATTGCTTAGTTTTAATGTCGAAGTCATCGCCATTTTGGTTACGTTATCGACTTCGTCAGCTACCTCGGTGGCTTCAACTTTGGCTAGCATCTCTTTTTCTAGCCTGTTGTACTCGGCTCCAGCCTCAGGGCTTGTATCTTCCAGGCGATCCTCGCCAACTTTGAAACCTGCATAGGTTGCAAAATCTGGACTCAATTCAACTAGTTTTTTGACCCACTCTTCAGCTAGAACATCTAACTTGGATTGCTCGCGTGACATTCATTGTCCTTTCAAACGCAATTTATATAGGACAAATCTAGTGCTAATTGGCAGTAGGTTAATTCAGCCCTGATTTGAAGGCATTCTGCCACTGGCCAGGTCCTGGGTGTAGCTCGCCGCGAAGCTGCTTGGGGTTGCGATGCCAGCTGGAACCTTGCGGCTTAGCCTTTTCAGCCTTAGCCAGATCTTGCTCAAAGCTTGCCTGAAGGATAGCAATTACTGCGGCTAACTCTTCTTCGCTGGGGCTTCCAGCGACCACTTTAATCTGTTCGGCCAAAGACTTTTCGTTCATTACAGCGGGATATTTCCGTGCTTTTTAGGCGGTCTCGCTGCTCGCTTTGTCCGAAGGGCGGCAAGGGCCTTGATGACGCTCACCCTGGTAGCAGCAGGTTCGATGATTCCATCTAGCTCACCGCGCTCGGCAGCAAGATATGGGCTGGCGACATTGTAGGTGTATTCGGCAGCGAGTTTTGCCCTGACCGCGTTGACATCCTCACCGGCTTCCTCGGCTTGCTTAATCTTGTCGCGGAAAAGAATGTTTACGGCACCCTGTCCACCCATCACCGCAATTTCTGCTGTAGGCCAAGCCAGGTTGATGTCAGCGCCGAGCTGTTTGGAACCCATAACGATGTATGCGCCTCCGTAGGCTTTTCTGGTAATTACGGTTACCAGCGGGACTGTTGCTTCCGCATATGCATACAAAAGCTTGGCACCGCGACGGATAACACCGGCCCACTCCTGATCGGTGCCAGGCAGATATCCCGGAACATCAACCAGAGTCAGAATTGGAATTGAGAAGGCATCGGCGAAACGAACAAAGCGAGCGGCTTTCTCAGCTGCATCAATATTTAGTGTTCCAGCTATTTGGCTTGGCTGATTTGCAATTATCGCGATCGATTGTCCGGCTACACGAGCAAAACCAATAATGATGTTCGGTGCAAAAAGTGGCTGCACTTCCAAGAATTCGCCATCGTCAACAATTGATTCAATAACTTGAATCATCGAGTATGGCTGGCTCGGGGAATCGGGGATGATGCTGTTTAGCAATCGATCAGCATCAGTGATTTCTAGATCCGAATCGGTATCAAAAACCACGCTTTCACTGAGGTTATTCTCGGGCAAGAAACTAAGCAAGGATTTTGCATAATCCAGAGCATCATCTTCATCGGATGCTAGGTAGTGGGCCACACCGGAAACCTGGTTGTGAGCCAGAGCACCACCTAGAGCTTCCATTTCGACTTCTTCACCTGTTACCGTCTTGATTACATCCGGACCGGTAACGAACATGTTTGAAGTTTTATCAACCATGATGACAAAGTCGGTAAGGGCAGGTCCATAGACCGCCCCGCCGGCAGCTGGACCCATGATGATCGAAATCTGCGGGATTACACCTGATGCCATGGTGTGACGCTTGAAGATTTCACCATATTTTCCAAGCGCGACAACGCCTTCCTGAATTCGAGCGCCACCTGAATCAAGAATTCCAATTAGTGGCACACCGGTGGCAATAGCCAAGTCCATAATCTTGATGATCTTATTTCCAGCAGCTTCACCAAGTGATCCACCGAAAATAGTGAAGTCTTGAGAAAAGAGTGCTACCTGACGGCCTCCGATAGTTCCCACACCGGTAACCACCGAGTCGCCGTAAGGTCGGTTCTTATCCATACCGAAGGCAGTGGAACGATGTCTGACGAATTCGTCCATCTCGACAAAGGAATTGGGATCTAGTAATAATTCGATACGCTCACGCGCAGTCTTCTTGCCCTTGGCATGCTGTTTAGCGATAGCTGCTTCACCGGATGCGTAAACAGCTTCGTGGTAGCGCTGACGCAGATCTTCAATTTTTCCTACGGTCGTGGAAAGGTCTGGTGTGTCTTTCTCGTTCACGGCTTCTTCTCCAATGCTTGAAAGGCTCACTGCAACTCTATCCAAGAGGTGTCGGTTGGAAGGGCTAACCTAAAGGCTATGGAACTAACTGCTAGCCAAGAATTTGCCTCAAGACTTGAATATTTGCCTGAAATAGGCTCAACCAATACCTATTTATTAGAGCACTCCAAAAACCCTGCCGACTGGCCCGATTTCTCAGTGGTGCTAACAGATAATCAAACCGCCGGCCGTGGTCGATTAGATCGTGTCTGGGAAGCCAAAGCCGGAAGATCCCTTGCAGTATCGGTGCTTTTTCGTCCGAGCGGTTTTGGAATTGAAAACTTCGGTTGGCTCCCGCTGGCTGCTGGCCTTGCCATGCAAAACGCTGTTGCCAGCTTGATCCATGATGCTGATGTGAAATTGAAATGGCCAAACGATGTTCTAGTAAATGGTGAGAAGATTTCCGGAATCCTGGCCGAAGTCCTGCCAGATGGTAAAGGTGTGGTTATCGGAGCGGGCTTGAATCTAGGCCAGACCAAATCAGAGCTCCCGATCCCAACGGCAACCTCGCTAGCGCTTCATGGTGTGACAGGTTTTCAGCTCGATGATGTTTTGGTGCGATATTTGGCCAGCCTCAAACGAATATATGAGGAACTAACTGATTTAGCCGGTGATGTTGAAGGGTCGGATTTGAAAAACGAAATGCTTTCGGTTAGCTCAACTGTTGGTTCAGAGGTTTTGGTCTCGCTACCGGATGGAACCTCCTTTGCCGGAAAGGCAATTGGATTGGATAGCCAAGGCCGGTTACTGATTGCAACGGAGAATCCAATTGAAATTCGTGCCGTTGCAGCCGCTGACATCGAGCACTTGCGACAATGAACACTGTGAATTCCAATTTTGCCGAAGAACAGTATGCAATTGTTAGATCAAGCTCAGGGCTACTTCTTCTTCCTTTGATTTTGCTAGCGGTTAGCTCGGCTCTGTATATCTTTTTATCAAGTCGTTTCACCGAAGCGTTGCAGCAGCAGATTCTATTAGTTGGAATTGCATCGGGAGTCTTTTTCTTTTGGCTAATTCCTTCACTTCGATATCTCAGCAACCGAAGTGTGCTTTCGAGCAATCGAGTAGTGGTGCGAACAGGTTTGTTTGGGACTAAGCAACAAACTGCTTCGTGGGGGGAATTTACCGGAGTCAGCTTGCAACGAGGGTTTTTTGCAAGATTGAACCGAGCGGGAAATATCCACCTGCACCGCGAATTCGGCGTTGACCTGGTAATCCCTCGGGTGCCAAATGCCAAGAAGCTAACTCGGGAACTGGAACGATTTCTTGCCTCTCGCGTTGGCATGGGACAATAAGGCGTGGTAAAAACTTTTGGAGTAGTAGGCGGCGGCCAGCTGGCGCGCATGATGATTACTCCTGCCCAACAGTTGGGTTTTCAAATTAAGGTTCTAGCTGAAACCAACGACTCGTCGGCAAGTCTTGGCGCAACAGTGGTTGGTGACTACACCGATCTTGTTACTGTTCGTAAATTTGCCGAGAGTGTAGATGTTTTAACTTTCGATCACGAGCATGTTCCTGTTGCCATTCTCGAGACTCTTGAAGCTGAAGGGTTTAATGTCCAGCCATCCAGTAAGGCACTTATCTACGCACAAAATAAATTACTGATGCGTCAACGCCTAGCGGAATTAGGATTACCGATGCCGCGGTGGCAAGCGGTAAGAACTATCGACGAGGTCGATGCCTTTTTAGTTGAGCTCGGTGGTGTCGCAATTTTAAAGACCCCAACCGGAGGATACGACGGTAAAGGTGTCATGGTTATCACTGAGGCTTCACAGGCCAACGACTGGTTTAGCAACTTCGAAGTTTTACTTATTGAGGAGAAAGTTGATTTCGTAAGAGAGATTGCTCAACTATCGGCACGCAGCGTAGGTGGAGAATGGTTGAGCTGGCCGGTGGTGCAGACCATTCAAAAAGATGGTGTTTGCAGTGAGGTTATATCCCCCGCACCAAATGCAAATTATGATCTGGCTGCAAGCATCGGTAAATCCATCGCCGAGGGGCTTTTAGTGACTGGGGTTTTGGCAGTTGAGATGTTTGAAACTGCTGATGGCAAATTACTGATTAACGAGTTAGCCATGCGTCCGCATAATTCTGGTCACTTCAGTATTGAGGGATCACTGACCTCGCAGTTCGAACAGCACTTGCGTGCCGTTGCAAATTTACCGCTAGGCGCTACGCATCCAACCAAAGCCTTTGCCGTGATGCTGAATCTACTCGGCATAGATAGCGAGAACCATTTTGTTGAAAACTATCCCGAGGCTCTAAAAGTGACAGGGGTTCATCTGCACAATTATGGAAAGTCTGCACGTAAGGGCCGCAAGATGGGGCACATCACAGCTTTATCGGATGAATCTATTGAAAGCGCTATGGCAATTGCCATTTCCGCAAAGCAGGCGTTGCACGCCTAACCTGTTTTTAGCCTTAGCAATTCTAAAATTGGGTTGTATCGGTTGAGTAAGGAGTCGCCATGACTAAGCCCCTTGTTGGTGTTGTGATGGGGTCAGACTCAGACTGGTCTGTGATGAGTGATGCCGCTCAGGCGCTAAAAGAGTTTGGTATTGAATTCGAGGTCGAAGTGCTATCTGCGCATCGCACCCCCGAGTTGATGATGGAGTGGGGTAAGGCCGCAGCTTCGCGAGGAATAAGGGTAATCATTGCCGGTGCCGGGGGAGCAGCTCACCTGCCGGGCATGATTGCTTCGGTGACAACTTTGCCGGTGATTGGCGTTCCGGTAAAGCTAAAAAGTTTAGACGGCATGGATTCGCTTTTATCGATAGTGCAGATGCCTGCTGGGATTCCGGTCGCCACAGTTTCAATTGACGGAGCTCGTAACGCCGGCATACTTGCTGCCAGAATTATTGGCGCTTTTGATGATCGAGTTAGCAAAGCATTAGAGGAATTCAGTCAGTCGCTAAAAAACCAAGTCGCGGCAAAGAACCAGAATCTCAAATCTCAACTATGAGATCAGCTTCTTCCCAACCAGTTGCTCCAACCCCTTTTCGCGATACACAGCGGGCAAGTTCAGCCCAATTGGTAAAACGAGCCTGGTGGATTATTCTTTTGAATTTGGTTATTCCAGGTTCGGCTCAGGTCTTGGCAGGTAATCGACGTCTCGGGCGAATTGGCATCATCTTCACTTTAGGTTTCTGGGCGTTGGCGCTACTGACACTTTTGTTTGCATTTGTCTCAAAGTTGGCAATTTTCACACTGCTACTGAATCCGCTGATTGCGATTCCACTCGGTGTGCTGTTTATCTGCTACGCGGCGTTGATAGTTTTCTTCACTTTGGATTCACTTCGGTTGATGAATCTGCCGGCGGTAACTAGCAGAGCTAAGCCGATTATCATCGCCTTTCTTGCCATCACTGGTTTGATTGCTTCTTTTATAACCGGAACTATCGGGTCAACTGCCATCACTGCAAGCAATTTAGTCAACAAAATGTTCGTCAACTCTGGTTCACTTGAGCCACAAAAAGGCCGATACAACATTTTGCTGATTGGCGCTGACTCAGGTTCGAACCGCTTCGGGTTAAGACCAGATAGCATCTCGGTGATCTCAATTTCAGCTGAGACAGGTAACACAGTAAATATTGGTTTGCCGCGAAATCTAAGCCGCATTCAATTTACTCCCGGCACACCAATCAAAAAGGTTTACCCATATGGCTATAACCACGACTGCGGTGGGCCGTGCCTATTGAATGCCATTTATAAATCAACCATGGATAATTACGCCTACCTTTACCCTGGTGCTAAGAAAAAGGGTTCAACCGCCGGCATGGAGGCAACTAAGTCAGCGGTGCAGTGGATAACCGGCTTAAAGATTGATGCCTACGTGATGATCAACATGAAGAGTTTCGTCGGATTAATCGATGCCATCGGTGGCATTGAAGTGAATGTCAAAAAGGCCCTACCGATTGGCGGTCAGCTGGACTGTGTTGACGCAGACAATGAGCGCGGGTCAATCTGTCCAGATGCGATGAGCTGGATAGAAAAGGGTCGGCAGCATATGGATGGCCGCACAGCGCTCTGGTATGCCAGATCAAGGCATAACACCAATGACTACGACCGGATGCGCCGTCAGCGAGAAGTCGAAAACATTGTTTTGAAAAAAATTGACTTGCAAACACTGCTCTTTCGTTTCGGGGCAATCGCCGGTGCCGGAGCAAAATTGGTCACCACCGATATCCCATCAGGTGATGTGCCAAAGCTGATGGATCTAGCATTCAAAGCCAAGGGTAAAGGCATAAAGAGTTTGCAGTTGAGTTATCCAGTTATTCAGGCTGATAATCCAGATTTTTGGTTGATGCGCCAGCTGATTGCTCAGAAGTTTAAGAAGTATAACTAAGCGTTCTCACAGTTTCAAAGAGACCTTTTTCGGTGAAGAAAAGTTAGTCTGATTTACATGAAAAAGTTTAGATTTTTGCTGGTCTGCCTTACTTTAGCTGGGGTCTTAAGCGGCTGCACGCTGCTATATCCAAACTGGGGTAAGCCCACCGATAGCCCAAGTCCAACCGACACTCCTAGCCCTGATCCAACTAAAACTAAAACGCAGACTCCGACGCCGGAGCCAACCGATAAGGCAAAAGCTGAGGTTGAGGTTTTGGATGCATATGTCGATTCGCCAAACGGGATTTTGCAAGTGATTGCCTCGGCTAATAACTTCAGTGAAGATGGCGGAACTTGCACCGCAACATTCAACGGCGGCGGCAAAACCGTAAAGGCGTCCACCACGGCGGAATCAAACGCCAGCAATACTCAATGTAAGCCGATAGAAATTCCGCTCGGTGGCCTACCAAGGGGAGCCGGGGTAGTGACCGTTAGTTACGAGTCGAAAAACTATTACGGGACTTCCCAATCTGTTGCGGTAACTATCGAGTGAGGCAGCCTAGGTTAAGAAAACTATTGGTCATTGCGATTTCCTCGCTATTGACCTTAGTTGGCCTAACCTATGTGCCATCAAGCCAAGCCCTCGACGGTAGCAAATTTGATCCAGGGCTAATCATCAGCGACAGCGTGTTTTTTGATTTTGGGTCGATGACAGTCGAAGAGATACAACGGTTTTTAGAATCCCAAGTTCCAGTTTGTAAGTCTGGTACAAATGGCATGCCTTGTCTTAGAAACTATAAAGCTGATACTCCAGAAAAATCTGCTGACCCAGGTAAGTGTGCTTACATGCCTGCCCAGACAAACATTTCAGCTGCCCAGATTATCTACAACATCGCTAGAGCCTGTGGGATAAACCCAAGGGTTCTGCTAGTGACCCTGCAGAAAGAACAGGGATTGGTTCAGTCAAGTATTCCATCACCTTATATGTATCGTGCGGCTATGGGCTATGGCTGCCCGGATAACGACCCCGCTATCTGCGGTAAAGTTTGGGTCGGCTTGTTCAACCAGTTATATAAAGCAGCTGGACAATTCCAGTGGTACGGCGATCCAAATGGTTCGTTCACCTACCTTCGTCCTGGCCGAGAGATCTCCATTGCCTATAACGAGGTTGCGAGTAAGAACTGTGGTCGGAAAACCTTCCTATTAAAAAGCCAAGCGACTGCCAATCTCTACTACTACACTCCTTATACGCCAAATAAGCCAGCGCTAGATAACCTGCGCGGTATCGGTGATACCTGCTCGGCTTATGGTAACCGTAATTTCTGGAGATTTTATTGGGATTGGTTCGGCTCGCCGATTGGTGGTGGCTTCCTACTCAAAAGTTCCACCAGTGATACCTACTTCATCTCCAACGATGTGAAATACCCACTGGCTGATCCGGCTTTGGTCCAAGCGCTAGCTCCACTTGGTCCACTAGGTGAGATTTCGCAGGATTATCTAAATTCTTTTCCAACTGGAATTCAAATCACCCGGTTGATAAAGACGCCAGCTTATAACGGAGTAAGTGCTTACTTTTTTGTAAGTAAGGGTAAAAAGTATCTAGTTTCCAATTGCGATCAGGCAACGAATATGGGACTTGACTGCACTAAAGCGGTTGAACTAACCAAAGTGCAGCTGGATGCACTACCAACTGGAGCATTCCGTTCGGACATCACCACGGTAGTCAAAACGGTAGCTGTAGCCCCAGCAACACCTACCTATTACATGATTTCCGGTTCCAAGAAGTATCCGCTTGATTGTGCCAAAGCCGCAAATCTCGGGCTTAGCTGCACCAATGCTCCAGCGTGGACCACCGAGCAGCTAAATCCGCTAACTACCGTTAGATTATCTGCTGCCTCACTCGGCTTGTCTTCGATGCTGGTTGGTAAAGACGGTGTCAGGGTGCTTATCAAGGATGGCTTCAAGCGACAGATTTTGGATGATGCATCGCTAACTGAGGCTCAGGTACCAACTATGGCAAGTTCTCCGCTAGCACTGGAGGATTACAACTATCTTCCGTGGGGGCCACCGGTTGCTCTCAACGGAAGCATTTTTCTGAATAAGGAAACTGGTCGAGAAGGAGTAATTCTCGATGGCAAGTTCTACGACATCAATCCAGACACTCGAAGTGATATTGATTTCAATCTCTGGTTTAGAAAAACCAGTGGAACGCTAACCGCCGCTGGCCTAAGCGCTATTCCAAATAGCACGGTGATTAGTTCGCTGGTGCGAGATGAAGCAAACCAAGTTTGGCTACTAACTAAATCCGGCAGAATCAAAGTCGATGATCAGACGGACTGGACTAAGCAGGCGGTAAGCCTTCCGAATGCGCTGGTTGAACGCTTTCCAAATCAGAATCAAACTATGGCCGGGTTCAATTTTGTTCGATCGGAAGGTCAGAAAACTATATTCCGCCTAAAAGACGGAACCCTAAGAGCAACCTTTAATGGCACCGACCGTCAAGTATTAGGTCAAGGAATGAGCACAACTGACGTGCTAACTATCAGTCCGAGTGCTCTAAAAATGATTCCGCAGGGCGTCATGGTTTTACCAGCCGGGCTGACCGTCCGAAACCGGCTTAGCAAAGTTGTTGGAGTAATCGATGGCAACAGCCGGTTGGTTACCTTTGGTCAGAAATCGGCCAAACTAGCCCTTTCTGAAGCTAGGCCGATGACTAACTTGCAGCTTTCCGGTTATCCAGATCAGGAAGAACTAAATTCCTTCAAAGTCTCCTGCGCTGGGCAAATATACATTGCGGCAAACTCGCTACTTTACGAAACCACGGTCGCTACCGCCAAAGAATTTCCGGGTAGGGCAACAGCGCTCAGTGATCCGGTTTGCGCAAAGTTGGTGATTACTAATGAAAGTTTCGGTAAATACTTCGGCACCAAAACCGTTGATCCAAACACCGGAAAACTAAGGCTAAAAGCTTTCAAAGTAGAAAATGGCAAGAAGTTTGCTTTTAGATCACTTACCGATTACAAGAATGATAATAAAACTGAGCCACCGCTAATTTGGGTGGAGCAATCTTTCGCCGATAACTTAGTTAGCGGTAATGAAATTGGCGGCGGTTCAGGTGAAGTAAACCCAGATCCAAAGCCAAACCCAAAGACCTACACAATTGTTGCCGGGGATTCCCTGTCCTCTATTGCCATCAGGTTTGGAACCACCGTGGTTAAACTGATGCAGCTAAATAACATCGTCAATGCCGATCGAATTAGCATCGGTCAGGTCCTCAAGCTACCTTAGTCTTGCCCTAGTGATTGGCCGCTTTCGCAAAGCGTCTAACTGCTTGATTTTGCGGGTCTTAGTGTTCTCTTCCAGGAGCTCTTCCGGATCGAATGATTTCACTGCAAAAATAATCAACATCATCATGGCCGATTGAATCAACAGTCTGGATTCGGTAACACCACGAACCAATTGGGTAATTAAAAGTAGTAGTGGCCAGAGATAAAGCGGGTTGCTGTGGTGAACTCCCAAGCGCCAGGTCTTCACGAATGTTCTGGCCAGCAGGGTGATAAATAGGATTGCACCGACAGCGCCAAGTTGCAGCCAGATATCCAGATAGGCATTATGAGCCTGGTAGTAATTCTCTGAGTTGATGACAACTAATCCTTCGTAAGGCTTTACCCCGGGTACCCAGACTCCGGTAAAACCCCAACCCTCGAGTGGCCTTTGACTTATTAGCGAATAAACCCTTCGCCAGATTTCTGATCGATGTGTCATATCCGGGCTTTTACCCAAGAATTCAAAAACTGGTCGACGGAAAACCAGCACAAAAAAGACTGCGACTCCGGCAGCGCTCCAGGCGTAGCGGTAGTAACGGTGCCTGGTTGCTTTATCTTTCCCCTCGGCAAGAAGTGAGACAGCTGCGGCGAGCAGCACCGCGATAGAGGCAAAAATAATTCCAGCAGATTTGGCAACAGCAATCATGCTGATAGATGCCACCAGGCTGGTAATGGCTAGCCAGCGACTGTCTTTTTTAATCACTATCTCGATGGCGAAGGTGATCACACCCATTAGTGCCCAGGCCGCAACCAAGTTGGCATTACCTAATATTCCTTGGATACGCCCACCGTCAAAAAGATGCCCCGCATTTGCTACCGCCTGCTGCCAGGCTGGTTCAGCTGACGGGATTAATCCGGCAAGTATTCCCTTGCTCGAAGAGGCAAGTATTTCTATCAAGAACGAACCAAAAATTATCACTCTTATTGCGTTAGCAAAAATGTTGTGAATTTCGCGCCAGCTAAAAACAGCCACAAAAAATAGTGCAATAGCAACTACTCCGATTTGCAAAGCAAATCCGCTCACGGTGTCTCTGGCATAGGCCGACCAAGGAGCACTACCGATCATCAGCGCAAGTAGCAGGATTAGTTCAATCGGTATTTGCCGGATTACCCTAAACCAATCGGCTTTGAGGAAATAATAAATTGCTCCAGCCAAGCTAACCGCTGCAAGGACCAACCAGCTGAACCAGATGCCAGAAGGCCGAAGGTAGTCCTCGGCGAACATGGTGTCACCGGCAATTAGGGTCAGCAGACTTAGGTAGGCGAAAACGCGGGCTTTCCCGTCGGCTTGGAATTGACTAACTTTTTTCATCAGTTTCTCAAGTCTAGACACTCTAATCTCATGCGGGAACTTGGCTTTGATTAGGCTAGTGAGGTGCTCGTTAAACTTACGAATCAAGCCCTTGACTATGCTTGGGGGTCAAAGAATCTAATCAGCGATTACTTTGGCTTACCGGCAACAGGTAAGCCGATGGCTGAGATTTGGTTTGGTACCCACGATGGCTCACCTACTGAAGTATTGGGGCAGGAGTTATCGCTGCAACAGCTATTAGAGAAATCAGGCAGAGTAGATCGGCTTGAATATTTGTTGAAGATTTTGGCTGCTGAAGCTCCTCTTTCCATTCAAGCTCACCCAAATCCAGAACAGGCACTAGTCGGCTTTGCAAATGAAAATGCCGCTGGAATAAGCCTCAGCGCTGAAAATCGAAACTATAAAGACGATCGAGCAAAGCCTGAACTAATTGTTGCGCTAAGTGAGAGCTTTGATGCGCTGGTTGGTTTTGCAGATCCTCGATTGATTTCTGAAAATCTCCAAGAGGTATTGGAGATCTCCCAAGCCGGAGTGCTGCAGGAAAAGCTGAAGAGCTGGCTGAATTGGCTAAGTGAAAAAGATGGAATTAGAAGAGTCTTTCTAGATTCGCTAACTGCCAGCGAAATTAACGCTGAGCTAATCGCTGAACTTGTTGATCTTGCTGAACAGTGTCCTAACCTGGTTGACCTAGTCTCACATCTAAATGCTTTCCACGAAGGTGATCGCGGCATTGCAACTGCGCTGCTACTTAACCGAGTAACGCTAAGCCGCGGTGAGGCCTGTTATGTGCCAGCGGGTATGCCGCATGCCTATCTATCCGGCTTAGGCGTTGAGGTAATGCTCGCTAGCGATAACGTCCTTCGCGGTGGCTTGACTAAAAAACATGTCGATGTCAAAGAGCTTGCCGAGGTAGTTGTCTTTGAAGCAACAAATGTTGAGCTAACTAAGTCAACCCAGTTAGCCAAGGGCCTGAAAAGATTTGAAATACCAACCAGCGAGTTTAGTTTTTATGAGATTTCGCTAAGCCCACAAAACATGCTGATTGATATTGAATTGCCAGGAGATGGTATTTTCCTCTGCACTGCAGGATCGGTAGCCGTTTCTAACAGCCAGGCTGAGCGAGAAGTTGTCGCAGCCGGTGAAGCTGCATTTATTGGTAAGGATGCCAGAACCTTCAGCCTGACCGGAACTGGTTTTGGCTACATGGTTATTGGCTCAAACTAGCCCGATAGGCACTTTCACAGATATCGTGCAAATCATACTTAGCCTGCCAACCTAGTATTTTTCCAATTCTTGAAACGTCAGCGGTTAGTGCCGCTGGGTCACCAGGCCTACGATCGGTCAACTCCACCGCAAAATCCTTGCCAACGACAATTTTTATAGCTGCCAGTACTTCTAGAACCGAAGACCCGGTCCCGGTACCGACATTGAAAATCTGGTATGGCCGATCATCTTGGTTTAAGTAGTTCAGCGCAGCGACGTGGGCATCAGCCAAGTCAGAGACATGAATATAATCACGGATGCAACTGCCATCCGGAGTTGGCCAGTCGGTACCAAAGACCTGAACAGGCTTGTTTTCGCTAATTGCATTCAGGGCAATTGGTATGAGATTAGCCACTGAGGTATCGGCTAACTCAGGAAAGCCGGCACCGGCAACGTTGAAATAACGAAGCGCGACAGCATCTAATTTCCACGCTTTGCTGGCAGCGCTAATTAGCCATTCACCAATCAACTTGGTTTCGCCATAGGGGTTTATTGGTTGGCAGATGTAATCTTCATCAACCCTAGAAACATCGGGGGAGCCATAGGTAGCCGCACTGGATGAGAAGACTAATTTACTAAGCCCAGCGTTTTTCATGGCCTCAAGTAAGTTGATGACCGAATCAACATTTTGCCGATAGTAGTACTCGGGCCTTGCCACCGATTCGGCAACCGATTTACGAGCGGCTAGGTGAATTACCCCGTCAACGGCTTTTTCCACCAAGATTTTTTCAAGTTTGGACGCGGCTTGCGAGTCGGCAAGATCAAGCTGGACCAGCTCGGTTTCGCCCAGGCGCAAGCTAACCCCTGAGCTCATATCGTCCAGGGCAATTGCTTTGTGCCCAGCGCTTTCCAGCGCTCTGATGACATGTGAGCCGATATACCCAGCCCCGCCGGTAACCAAAATCTTCATTGTGGTTAAGACTACCCCTTGGATTTGCTAGCAATTAGGCCAATTTTGCTTTGTTTCGCCTTGATAACAGTTTCAAATTGCCCTTATCTCAACTTGACACGACATTACTTACATTGGTGTAATTACATGGGTGCGACCCTGTGAGGTTGCTTGAAGGTTTTTGAGAGGAATGCAATGAGTTTCAACGATGATCGTAGTGGAGTTCCCGATGACTGGTTCGTTGACCCACTGCTTAGAGACATCCTCGGTAATGAAGAAAACTCAGACACTGCACCACTAGCTTGGCAAAGAGACGCTGTTTGCTCACAGACTGACCCCGAAGCTTTCTTTCCGGAAAAAGGCGGCTCAACTAGAGACGCGAAGCGTATTTGTGGTGGCTGCGATGTCAAAGCTCAGTGTCTTGAATACGCTCTAAAGAACGACGAGCGTTTTGGAATCTGGGGTGGCTTAAGTGAGCGGGAGCGTCGCAAACTAAAGCGACGCGCTTAGCTTCGAGTGAGGCCACAGCATGAGCCTGCGTGTGGTTGCGGTCGTAATCTCAAACGATCAACCCAATTTTCTCGCTAATTCACTAACTGCAATTGAACGACAAAGTTTCAATTGCGAAAGAATCCTGGTTGTTGACTCGTCTACCGATGCTGAAGTTGGCAAAACACTTGAAGAGTTCATTTCGAGATCAAGTAAGCACGCGGTTATCAAAGTCGAAGAAAAAGCAAACTTTGCTGAGCTTGCTGCTTTAGGCATCAAGCAAACTCTTTTTGGGATAGAAAATCTTGATGATGTGGCGATTTGGTTGCTACACGATGACTGCATCGCAGAAGTTCATGCTCTAGCCGAATTAGTTCGCACTTTGGAACTTTCACCAATGGTGGGAATTGCATCTCCGAAACAGCTCGCTATCGAGAATCAAAAGATAATTGTTCAACAGGGACTTAGCGTTTCTAGATCTCTTCGCCCGTTCTCTCTGGTTAATGACGAACTGGATCAAAAACAACACGATGGCATGAGTGATGTGTTGGCAGTGAGCACGAATGCCATGTTGGTCAGGGCTAACCTCTGGGCTGAACTTGGCGGCTTTTCACTAAGTGCCCCAGAATTTGCTCAGGACATTGAATTTGGCATGCGTGCCCATCAACTCGGCTTTCGGGTTGTGGTTGTCCCTACCGCTAGGGTCAGGCACGGCGAACTTTCGGTAAACAACAAGAGATCTAAAGCCTGGCTGGGTGGATCTGCTAAATACGCAGTGGCTAAAGCCACCAATCATTTGCGAATCTCGAAATGGCCGGTCATGCTTTCCTTTGCCTACTGGCTCACCCTGCCGGCACTATCAATAATTCAGATTTTCTGGCTGCTCTTAGTCAAACGTCCAGATCGGATTGGCTTTACCCTGCGAGCAAATTTGTGGGCCTTTTTCACCTTTAGAGCCAGACTGCGCGATCGACAGGGTGGTTCAATAAAGTCGCTTCGGCCATTATTTGCAACCAGAGCGCAGCTCAAATCCAGATCCCGCTTGGCCTTAGAAATTCAGGAGCAAAAAGACAACCTTGAGGGCTTTGAGGCGCAACGGGTAACCAGCCAGCTGAGTTTCGCCGCTGGCGGTGGCCTCTGGGTTATGTTGCTACTTGGCGTTCTCTCTTACCAGTTCTTCCCATTCGGACAAGCCGTAATCGGCGGTTACGCTTTACCACTGAGTGAAAACTGGTTGGATTTATTTGCCAACACTGCGTCCAGTTACCAGCACATCGGGCTGGGGCTTGCAGCTCCGAGCGATCCATTTAACTGGGTTTTACTTGCGATCGGATCGATCACCTTCTTATCACCAAACCTGGCACTTAGTTGGCTGCTTCTCTTAGCGAAACCGCTGGCCTTTTTTGGAGCGTGGCGATTACTTTCAACAATCACCACAAGAAATTCACTTCGACTGATTTTGGCAAGCGGATATGTTTTCTGGCCAAGTTTCACAACTGCTCAAAATGAGGGAAATTTCCCTTCAGTGATTTTCGCAATTGCATTGCCCTGGTTTGTTTTCTCTTTGGTTCGCCTAGCCAGGGTGGGAATTAGTTCATCGGTGAAATCTTCAGCGCAAGGCTGGTCTTGGTTGGCAATCAGCGCTCTGCTATTTGCGCTTTGCCTGGTCAGCTCGCCGAGCAGCGTTTTATTACTCGCTCTGGTTTATTTGGTCTTCCTAGTACTGATGGGTAAGCGCTTTATTCTCGGGCTTTTCGTTTTAGTTCCGGCAATTATTGCGGCTGGTCCTTATTTGATCTATCAGCTTTTTATAAATCAAAATGGTCTTTATGCTCTGGCTGATCCAAGCTTGGCACTTCCAAATCAGCAAGAAAAATTAATGGCTGCTGTATTTGGCCCGGACGAAGTGTTTAGCTGGTTTGCCTTAGGGTTATTTGCGTTTGCCGCACTCTCTCTAGTAAGTCGCTCAAGAAAAATACTTGGTTTGTGGCTCATAGTCTTATTTACTCTGGCGAATATTTGGCTGGTAACCTCTGTTACCTTCCCAGCCGGTGGTCTCGCATCAATTAACTTTGAGTTGACCGATGCAGTGTATTTATCCAGCAGTGCTTCCTCAATGTTTTTAATTTTGGTGCTTAGTGCAATCATCTGTTTCTGGTTAGAAAGCCTAACCTTGGTAACGCTGCGACGATTTGCTCTGGTTGCCATGATGGCCGGAGCGATCCTGCCACTTGGTGTAGCGAGTCTGTTGCAGCCGAGTCAAATCAGTTTTGCCGATAGCCGAAACCTGCCCGCTATCTTTACCGCCGAGGCCAAATCCGGTAGCCAACTGCGACTACTAATAATCACAGGTAACACCGAGCAAAGTTTTAGGGCTGAGATAGTTCAGTCAGGTGGATTGAGGCTCGATGCAGTCTCCACCGCATATCGATTGAGCCCGGTGAATCTATCGAGCTCATATTCGGGCAAAGAACAACTAGCCAAACTGGTGGCGAACCTGGTCTCGGCAAACGGCAAAAATCTAAGCGCTGAGTTGCAGAGCGCGGGCGTTGGGTTCATTTTGGTGCCGGAAACAAGTAGCAATGGCGATATCCAAGTCGCCTTGAATACCTCTGCTGAACTGGATCAGGTGGGAACTACTGAATACGGACAACTTTGGCGGGTAATTAGCCCAAAGGAAATTACCACTAATCGCGATTTGAGTTATTGGTCAATCACCAAAGTGGTTCAACTGGCAGTTATTTTCGGATACATTCTGCTAGCCCTGCCAACAGCCCGAGGCCGGAAGAAACGAGTTTCCAATGAGTTCGTCGAGGAGGAGGTCGAATGATTTTTGCTCGAATAGTTCGTTTTCTCCTAGTTGCAGGGCTTTTGGCCACTGGCTTTATCTATTTGCAACCGGTGAAATTAGCGGTTGGTTCAAAACCAGAATTTGCCAGCTATCAGGTCAGCGCTAAAGACCTAGAACTTAGTTGTAATGGTGGGGCTATTCTCGCCGGCGGTGAATCTGGAACATCGGTAACCAATTTCGAAAGAGTTGGCAGTGCTCTAGCCTCGGTGTCATACTCGGCCAGCCAAAATACCAAGTTAGCCGGCTTTATAGGAAACACCATTCTCGGTTATGGGATTAGGCAGGATCTATCCACAAGGATAAAAACTGCTTCCTCGGTGAAAGTCATTGATGCAAGTGGCACGACAGAGCAAGGCTCGCAGTTACTAACAGCGAATCAATATCAACTGGCTGAAGATAAATCCATCCGTGGATTACTAGCTGCACCTTGTCTTCGTCCGCAATCGGAATTCTGGTTTGTTGGTGGATCAACTAGCATTGGCCGTGAGGCGCTGCTTATTTTGACCAATCCATCGCCGGTTGATGCCACAGTAGATCTGAGCATCTTCACCGAAAACGGGGTATCGCACTCAGCTGGATTATCTGGAATCTCGGTACCTAAGTCAAAAACAACAGTTGTCCCACTTTCATCATTTGTCCTAAGAGCTCAGTCGCTTGCTGTTCACGTGAAAAGCCACGGCGGTTCGATTACCGCTCTTATCCAGCAAAAGGCAATACGTGGCGTTAGTGCCAGTGGAGCGGATTACATCGCACCCAGTGAGATTACCGGCAGGGAAGCGGTATTTCCTGGCATTTTGGTAAGAGGTGCAAACGACACCGCGAAGTTTAGAAAAACAAGTTCAAAGTATTCTGACGTGCAAAACATGCTGAGGGTTTTTGTTCCAGGGGAAAAAGATGCCAGCATCACATTTCAAGTTTTAGGTACTGATGCTCAGACATTCGGCACGGTGCTCTCGGTCACTGCCCCTGCCGGCAAGGTTTCTGATTTTGCCATCGAGGGGTTGAAAAACGGAGATTACTTTGGAATTTTGAATTCGGATGTCGAAGTACTTTCTTCAGTTCGGTTGGTAAGGGCTAAAGCAACGGGTGATCG
>JAURKU010000008.1 GCA_030831605.1 Rhodoluna sp. | reverse complement strand
TTGCTTGATTTCACCAAACATCATTTCTACTCCGGCTGCTCGGCAAGCCTCCGTAGCTTCAACTTCGGCGAGTGTTAGCACCTCAGGGTGTTTTGCTTTGACGCTCTCAGCTATTTGATTGATGTATTCACCGGCATAACCGTCTTCCGGCGCAGGCTTTTTTTGTACGGCGGCCAGTACTGACCGAGCAAATCGATTGATCTGAGCACCGTGGTCATTGAAGTAGTACTCGCGAATAACACTTGCGCCTTGAGCTTCAAATATTCTGGCTAGTGAGTCACCGACTGCAGCCCAGCGGGTTCCGCCAATATGTATTGGCCCAGTGGGGTTAGCCGACACAAATTCCAGATTCATCTTCAAGCCGCTATAAATCTCTCCCTTGCCGTAATCTTTCCCGGCTAAAACTATTTGCTTGGCTAGCTCCCCTGCTGCAGCCTTACTCAGCGTGATATTGATAAAACCAGGGCCGGCAATTTCAACCTTTTCGATACCTGAAACCAAGGAGAGTTCGGCAAGCAAAGCTTGGGCTAAGTCACGAGGATTCATGCCAAAACCGGTGGCTGACTGCATAGCAATATTGGTAGCCCAATCGCCGTGATCACGATTTTTTGGCCGCTCAACACTCGCCGCGCTTGGCAAATCCCCGGCAGGCAAAACTCCACTCTGCTGAAGCTTTTCTAGGGCTAGCAGAATGCAGTTCGATAGGTCTGCAGGGGTCACTAAAACTCTTTCGGATTTTTTAGGCTTTTAGGCAAGCCACTTCGCCTGCGTGCATTTATTTACCTAGTCTAGCGAACTGCCCGAAGAATTCTCAGGTGCCTATTTACTAGCGCTGGTAGTCTGGGATAAACCCAGTAGCCCCCATAGCTCAGGGGATAGAGCACCGCTCTCCGGAGGCGGGTGCGCAGGTTCGAATCCTGCTGGGGGCGCGTGAATGTAAACGACATACTGCACCCGGAAAGTATCCTGGCTGATTTTGGGCCACTTGCACTGGTTATTGCCTGCCTGATTGTGGTGGCCGAAACTGGTCTACTACTTGGCTTTTTCTTACCGGGTGACTCTTTGCTTTTCACCGTTGGCCTGATGATCGGCGGTGGAGTAATCGATGTGCCGATTTGGTTGGCTTGTATCTCAATCTCCCTTTCGGCTGTGCTAGGTGATCAAATTGGATATTTCATCGGCAAGACAACCGGACCAAAAGTCTTCAAGCGACCGGAATCAAAACTATTTAGCCAGAAAAATGTTGAACGCACCGAAAACTTCTTCAAGAAATACGGCAGTAAAGCGGTGATTTTTGCTCACTACGTTCCAATCATGAGAACCTTTATTCCAGTGGCAGCTGGAGTTGGCAAGATGAAGTATTCCTACTATCTAAAAAATAACTTGATTGGCGCAATCAGCTGGGGCTTCAGCGTTCCGTTGCTTGGATACTTTCTCGGCAACATTGAATTTATCCGTGAGCACGTTATTGTGGTCACCTTGTCGCTAATCGCATTGTCTTTCATTCCAGTAATTTTGGAAATAATAAAAGCTAAACGACGTTCGCCTTCAAGTAATCAATAAGGGAACTGAGTGCAATCGATCGATGACTCAAAGCGTTTTTGATTTCAGGATCTAATTCAGCTGCGGTTAGCTCAAATCCCTCTGGGATAAATACCGGGTCGTAACCGTGGCCATGACTGCCGCGCTCTTCAAATGAAATTGAACCGGGCCAAATACCGGTAAAGCTAAGCTCCGTATCTTCCGATACCAACGCGATAGTGCAGACAAAGGATGCTTTTCGATGCGCTTCTGGAACATCCTTTAGTTGCGCAAGTAACAATTGGCGATTGGCGATGTTGTCCTTGGTGCCAGACCAAACAGCTGTAAATATTCCTGGTGAGCCACCTAAGATCTCGACCTGCAAACCCGAATCATCAGCAAGCGCAGGTAACCCAGTGTGTTGATAAGCAGCGCGTGCTTTTATCATCGCGTTTTCTAGAAAGGTAGTCCCGTCTTCAATCGGCTCTGGTCCATCGTAGCCAACCAGATCTAAACCCACCGGTGCCAGAATCGCCCGCATCTCAGCGACTTTGCCCTGATTGTGAGTTGCCAGCACCAGCTTCATAGCCAGTTATTCCAAAACTGATTTCTGCAGCACACTTAGTTCCGTAGTTCCAGCCAGTGCCAAATCAAGTAGCGAATTTAATTCATCTCGACTAAAGGCCACACCCTCGGCAGTGCCCTGAACTTCAACGAAGTCTCCACTGCCGGTAACCACAACATTCATATCGGTCTCCGCTCTAACATCTTCGGTATAAGCCAGATCAAGCATCGGCTCTCCATCGATGATGCCGACCGAGATAGCGGAAACGGAATCAATGATCACTTTGTTATTTGCCGGAATGTAGCCTTTTGCAACGCCAAAGGCAATGGCATCTACCAAGGCAATATAAGCCCCAGTTATGGCCGCAGTTCTAGTTCCACCGTCAGCTTGTAAGACATCACAGTCAATCACAATCGTGTTTTCCCCTAATGCTTTAAAGTCAACAACGGCGCGAAGGGCTCGGCCGATCAATCTGGAAATTTCGTGGGTTCTCCCACCAATTTTTCCTTTAACACTCTCGCGATCATTTCTATCGTGGGTTGACCGCGGTAACATTGCGTATTCGGCAGTGACCCAACCTTCGCCTTTACCGACTTTCCACCGTGGCACACCAGGAGTGAAGCTTGCGGTGCAAAGCACTTTGGTTGATCCAAAGCTAATTAGCGCGGATCCTTCAGCGTGCTCACTCCAATTTCTTTCAATGGTTATTTTCCGCAGCTGATTATTTGCCCTGCCATCTGCTCTCGTCATTTACTTACCAATCTGTTCAACACTTTGAACTTCAGGACCAAGGAATCTTCGAGCTAGCACGGAGAAAGATTCAGCGTCTCCGGTAGCTTGAAAACGTAAGGTTGGTTTCGCCGTATCTGTTCTCAGCAGATTGTGGGCTAAGAGTGTTCGATAGACATCTTTGGCTGTTTCCTCAGCGCTGGAGACCAAGGTCACTTGATCTCCCATCACGTATGAAATTGCTCCAGTTAGCAATGGATAGTGTGTGCAACCTAGAACTAAAGTGTCGGCCGCGCTTTCTTTGATTGGTTCGAGATAGGTCTCAGCTAAGGAAATTAGTTCCGGCCCACTGGTGATTCCACGTTCAACATATTCGACAAATTCTGGACAGGCCACGCTGGTTACTGAAAGATCAACGGCTGCGGCGAAAGCGTCTTCGTAAGCGCGTGAGTTTATGGTCGCGCTTGTGCCAATTACGCCAACTTTTCCGTTTCGACTTGCCGCTACTGCTCTTCTAACCGCAGGTTGAATCACCTCGACAATTTCAATTCCCCGACCCTCGGTGTATCTCTCCCTAGCATCGCGAAGTACAGCGGCAGAGGCAGAGTTGCAGGCAATAACTAAGAGTTTTACTCCCTCATCAACAAGTCGATCCATAACAGAAAGCGCAAGTGAGCGAACTTCATTTAACGGTTTGGGTCCATAGGGAGTGTTCGCGGTGTCACCTAGGTAAATGATTGATTCATTTGGCAACTGGTCAATAATTGCTCGGGCTACTGTTAGCCCGCCGACACCAGAGTCGAAAATACCTATAGGAGCGTTATTCACCCGATAAGTCTATTCGCTACCCTCATTTGCCTTCATAAGCTCAAAAATCTCTTTGCACTCGGGGCAAACAGGAAACTTTTCAGGGTCTCTGCTCGGTACCCATACTTTGCCGCAGAGTGCGATAACCGGGGTGCCCATAACAGCAGATTCAACCACTTTGTCCTTACGAACATAATGTGCGTAGCGTTCGTGGTCGCCCGGTTCGACTGGATTTACAACAGGGTCGGTAGCCGTACTACTTTTTGTTTGCTCCACGACTAGCTCTTTGCATGACGAACAGCATCCGCTACACGTTGTGCAACGTCTGGGTGGAAAACGGAAGGAATAATGTATGAGGCGTTGAGCTCATCCTTCTCAACACACTCGGCTAGAGCAGCTGCCGCTGCTAGCAGCATCTGCTCGGTGATCTTGGTAGCACCAGCATCAAGTAGCCCGCGGAATACTCCTGGGAAAGCTAATACGTTATTGATCTGGTTCGCGTAGTCACTTCTTCCAGTTGCCACAACCGCGGCAAACTTAGCGGCCTGGGCAGGATCAATCTCCGGGGTCGGATTTGCAAGAGCAAAAACAATTGAGTTCTCTGCCATTTTTGAAATATCTTCTGCCGTAAGTAAGTTTCCAGCCGAGACACCGATAAATACGTCAGCTCCCACTAGTGCCTCAACCAGCGACCCTTCTTGCCCTTCGGAGTTGGTGTTTGAGGCAATCCAATTCAAATTACTCTCTGGCTGAATATCTTTCCGGCCAAGGAAAATGATGCCCTTTTGATCTACCACTTTGGCTGATTTCAAACCAGCTGCGAAGAGAAGCTTCAACACAGCAGTTCCAGCTGCGCCTGCCCCTGAAAGCACTAGTCGAATCTCTGAAATATCCTTTTTGACGACTTTTAGAGCATTGCTCAGCGCGGCAAGACAAACAATTGCGGTTCCGTGCTGGTCGTCATGAAAAACCGGGATGTCAAGTTCGGCTCTGAGTCGCTCTTCTACTTCAAAGCATCTAGGCGCTGAAATGTCTTCAAGATTGATGCCAGCAAATACCGGCGAAATCGCCTTCACAGTTCTGACAATCTCATCAACATCCTGAGTGTCCAAACAAATTGGGAAAGCGTCGATATTGGCAAATCTCTTGAATAGCGCTGCCTTTCCTTCCATGACCGGAAGTGCGGCAAGTGGCCCAATATTTCCTAGGCCTAGAACTGCTGAACCATCACTGACTACGGCGATGGTGTTTCGCTTGATCGTCAAACGTCTAGCGTCGCTTGGATCTTTAGCAATCGCCTCACAGATTCTGGCAACGCCGGGCGTATAGATAAGCGAAAGGTCATCACGGTTTCGAATTGGAAGCTTAGATTCGATGGTTAGCTTTCCACCGAGGTGTGCAAGGAATGTTCGATCGGAGACTTTGCCGACAACTACCCCATCCAACCCGCGCAGTTCAGCAATAATCTGGGTTGCATGATCTGAGTCGCGACAAGCGCAGGTCAAGTCAATTCGAACTCGCTCTGCATCAGAATGATTTACGTCAACAGCTGTGACCGAACCGCCAATTTTTTCAATGATTGAAGTGAGTTCGCTTACCGCGGTTGGTTTTGCCGGTGCCTCTAAACGGATAGTTATCGAGTACTGAACTGATGGCGCATTTGACATAGTTTCAAGTTTGCCATGTATTGGCGCTGGTTCCAACTAATTAGACTCTTCAGCATCCCCAAGGGTCACGCTGATGGTCATTTCTTTACCATTTCGTAGCAAAGTTATTTCTACCTTGCTGAAAGCCGCCTTAGATCTAATCGTCGCAGTCAATTGAGAAGCACTGTCGATTTTGTCATCATCCACTTTGATAACGACGTCGCCGATTTTCAGACCAGCTGCTTCGGCTGGTCCACCAGCAGTCAGCTTTTGAATCTCTGCACCGATACTAAAAGATCCCTCATTTTCAGAGTTAGTCGCATCATTTATAAAAGCACCGAGCAAACCGTGCGAAACCTTACCTGTCTTAATAATTTGATCGGAGACTCGCTTAGCGGTGTTCGATGGAATTGCAAAACCTACTCCGATGCTTCCAGCTTTGGATGCGCTCGAATTCGCCGTTGCAATGGCCACATTGATTCCA
The DNA here is from genome assembly GCA_030831605.1 of Rhodoluna sp. Taxonomy (GTDB): domain Bacteria; phylum Actinomycetota; class Actinomycetes; order Actinomycetales; family Microbacteriaceae; genus Rhodoluna. The sequence continues at coordinate 4,461 of JAURKU010000008.1, read as the reverse complement.
ATTAGCTGGCCGGCTTCATTTACCAATGCTCCACCCGAATTGCCGGGGTTTATCGCTGCGTCGGTTTGAATAACATCAAGATTCACCGGCGGCTGATTGTTGGCATCGTTCCAAAGTTCCAGACTCGAGCCACCGTCTTTAGGCACTGCCGAAGAAGCCACCTGAATGGTTCGGTGCATGGCTGAGATCACTCCAGCAGTGACAGTCGCGTCATAGCCAAGCGGAGCGCCGATTGCGACGGCGTATTCCCCAACATTCAAAGTTGAGCTATCGGCAAATTCGATAGGTGTGAAGCCGTTGCCTTTGGCTTTAATTACTGCAAGGTCATTGGTTGGGTCAGTGCCGACGATGGTTGCTTGAAATATTCGGTCGGAACTTGTTTTTACTTCGATGTAGACATCATTGGCAGCTCCTTCCAGAGTCACCACGTGCGAGTTAGTGAGAATGTATCCATCGCTAGTAAGCACGACTCCGGACCCGGTTCCCGCTCCAGAATCGGATGTGACCGAAAGTGTTACTACCGATGGCAGCGCTTTAGCTGCAGCGCCACTTACCCAGTTAACTTTTTCAACATTATTGATAACTACTTGGCTGGTGTTTGCGCTAAACGGAAGCACGCCATTGATCGCGTAAGCTCCAATGAAAACACCGAGCATGGGGCCTAAAATTGCCGCAACTAAGAGCGATTTAAAGCCAGAGCGTTTTGGTGGAGTTAGACCAGATGCGTCAGAACGAGCCTTAGTCAGCTTGGGTGCGTCGCCTAAAAACTGCGTGTTGTAGTGCTTCTTGTCGTCTGACATTTATTCCCAACTCCCTGCGCTTAGTTTCTTCTAGAAACTATTTCATCAACTTCATAAGTTTATGAAATGCATCTGGGAATTTTCTGAAAATCAGCAACCCCAGCGCGGAGTATTTCCGCAAGGTTTATCCACCAGCCGTGGAATCCGAGTTGTTGGCGGCTCTGTCGGGATAAGTCCAGCATGCAGCCTAACGGTTGGAGCATTACTAAGAATTCCAGGCTTTACCAAAGCCCAGTTACTAAGCCCGAGGAATCGGTATTCAACGCTATAAAGAACCGCTAGGTTAGCGCTAAGCCAACCGGGCTGATTCAATAGAAAACTTGGTCTGGCTGCTTTGCTTTTTATCTGACCGATCTGCCAGTTGTAGTTTTTAGGAGTAAAACGAACTTGGCAAGATAACCCCAGAATTTTGCATGAGAGGGTGTGAGTTTTTGCAGTGCTGGAAAAATACAGGCGATTGCCAACTTGTAGGTCTGTGTTGGGTTTAACCAAAATCCTCGGTTGTATCGGGCTAAAGGATTTCAGCGCATTAGTGATTTTTTGCCGGCTGGGCGATCCGATATTGATTATGGCAAGTGGCTGACTTGGTGGATACAAGCTCCAGCAACCTCGATACCCTTTGGCCAACAAGTTGTAACTTAGATCCGGCGAAAGGCCATTGGGATAGATGAGGCAACTGGGAGCTGTCTGAACGGAATTCAGAACGAGTTTCAGATTTCCATCTGTTCCTCGAATGAGCGCCGCTTTTGAAACACAAAGCAATAGTTCAGCAGAGTTACTTATTGCGCCAACCGTAGTGTTGGTGATCTGGAGAGAGCTCGGACAAGCCGGAGATAGCCAGATCCCGCCAAGCAGCGCTAATCCGGAAATAGTCAGCATTTGCAAATTGTAAGATTTGGGCTGCGCGCAGATTTAAGTTCTCCACATAAATAAAAAACCCTGATTTCTCAGGGTCTTTATTTTGGTTGCGGGGGCAGGATTTGAACCTACGACCTCCGGGTTATGAGCCCGGCGAGCTACCGAACTGCTCCACCCCGCGGCGAAGTTTCATTCTAACAGCAACGAGCTAGTTTTTGCTAAGCGCTAAAGCTGTCTCGATAGCCTTCTGCAATCTTGCCTCAGCCTTACCGTATGCCGTCCAGTTTCCAGAGCGCATTGCTGCGTCCTTGTCAATGATTGCCTGGCGAGCATCTTCAAGTGCTTTTGCTAGTTTCTGGGCGTTGGTCAAATCAGGATCCTCCGGCGTAGTTCCACCGCCAGCATCACCACCGAAGAGTGAATTCAAAGCATCATCAAGATTGTCTTCAAAGGCTATCTTGTCTCCGAAAGCCACAAGAATCTTCTTCAGCAATGGGAATGAAGTCTCTCCCGTGGACTGAATATAGACCGGCTGAACATAAAGCAACCCACCGCCGATAGGCAAGGTAAGCAGGTTTCCATTTAATACCGTGGTCGATCCTTGACGAAGGATGTTCAACAGTTTAGAAACTTCGCTGTCAGAGTTGAAGTTGTTTTGAACCTGCCCTGGTCCCGGCACGATAGTTTCTCTAGGCAGCGTTAGTAGGCGTAATTTTCCATAGGAGGATGCCACCTCTCCGTCTTTAACCCCAGCATCTGAGTCAGCAACCAGATAACCAGTTAGGACATTTCGGCTTGAATCGCCAGTTGACTTAGGAATAAATGTCGAATAGATCGAGAAAGAAGGCTTTTTCTGATCTGGTGCCTCAAGAGTTAGGTAGTAGGGCGGTTGCAGAGCTGCTCCACCATTTGCAGCAACTGGATCATTCGGTGTCATCCAAGCATCCTGCTGAGAATAGAAGGCACCTGCATCAGTAACGTGATATTGACCTAGAATTCCGCGCTGCATCTTGAATAAGTCAGCCGGATAGCGAACGTGGGATAGCAGCGCTCCAGACATCTCAGACACTGGACGTACAGTATTCGGGAAAATCTTCATCCAAGTTTTCAAAATCGGATCGGCCTCGTCCCAAGCGTAGAGCTTCACCGAACCGTCATAAGCATCAACAGTTGCCTTTACTGAATTTCGAATGTAGTTGATATTTCCAACAGACCCGACAGTTGTACTTGAACTGTCAAGAACAGTTTCGGCTAGGTTCTCCGCCCTCGAGTATGGATACTGGGAAGAAGTTGTGTAACCATCAACAATCCAAACAACTTTTCCATCGACGATCGCCGGATAGATATCACTATCTAGAGTCAAGTAAGGCGCTACCTGAGATACGCGATCTAGCGGGCTTCGGTTATAGAAGATTTGCGATGCATCAGAAACAGCGTCAGAGAGGAGAATTTGCTCGCTCTGGAATTTCAATGCATAAGCCAAACGCTTGAAGATGTTATCCAGGCGTGGGCCACCATTTCCGCTGAAGGTGGTCATGGTTTGCTGATCGGTAGTCGAACTGTCCGAGCCAGCTGGGTAGTCGAGTTCTTTATCCGGAGCACCCTTTGGAGCTCCAACGATTGAGTAAACCGGAGAACTTTCACCGAAGTAAATTCTCGGCTCATACTCGCCTAGAAGACCAGTTGATGGAATACCCGATTGTAGGAAAAGTGGTTGTCCATCAGTGGTTCGGCGATTTCCGTAAGCTGCAACCAAACCGTATCCGTGAGTGTAAACAATCACGTTGTTATACCAGGACTGAGAACTTCCCAATCCTGACTGGTTCAGCTCACGAACAGCTATAACCGTGTCCTGGGTTTTCCCATTTAGGTTGTAACGATCAACATCCAAGTGGTTTGCAAAGTTGTAGTACTGGCGATATTGCTCAAGTTGCTTGAACGAAGCGCTTACTAAGTTTGGGTCGATTATACGAATTTGTGCCGCTGTCTGAGCGTCAGCCTTAAGCGCTCCAGCGGTTGCGGTTGTCTTGGCATCGTATTCGATTACCTCGACCTTATCTAAACCGTAGGCCTCACGCGTGGCAGCTATGTTGCGTTCAATATACGGAGCTTCAAGAGTTCGCTCATTTGGGACAACCTGGAATGTTTGGACCAGACTCGGCCAGACTCCACCGAGCAGAATGGAGCAGATCAACATCAAGGCGGTGCCTAGAACAGGTAGACGCCATTTTCCAATTACAGCAGCAATAAGAAAGAGCAAAGCAACTACAAAAGAAATTGCTGTCAGAATCTGCGCCGCCGGGATAGCGGCATTAACATCCGAGTAGGTAGCTCCGGTGTAAAGCCCCTCGGAGCTTGTCATTGTTTCGAACTGGCCAATCCAGATACTAAGACCAAGCACCAGAGTAAATAGGCTGGCAAGAATTGCGACTTGAATTCTTGCGGATTTTGTGAACGTTGTCTTTTTGCCATTGAATTTGATGCCACCGTAAACCAATTGGACAATCGCAGTTGGAATCAGCGTCAACAAGAGTGCAAGCATGAGAAAGTTGATCAGATCAATGTAGAACGGCAACTCAAACATATAAAACGAAACATCGAGATTGAATTGCGGGTCAGTAACCCCGGTGCTAGTGCTATTGAGAAAGACGAGAATTTTCTGCCAACTTGCAGATTCGCTGGAGCCGACAAATAATCCAATTAGGACAGGGACAATCAAGAACATCCTGCGGCGCGCTTTATCCAGCGCTGCTCGGAATTCCCCTAAATCTCTTCCAAAAAAGTCGTTGCTGGTAGCGTAAAC
>JAURKU010000056.1 GCA_030831605.1 Rhodoluna sp. | reverse complement strand
TGAGAAATTCATTCACCACTTCAACATCGTTTTCGAAAATCGAATAGCCGCTTAGAAAAACAAAACCAAACTCCGCTAAGTGGTGATTATCGATAGCTGAGAAATCTAAATCACGGTTTGCTCCGCGATCAGTCAACATAGATCTGGATGAGCCTTCAACCAGAGAAACTAATGTACCGGTGGCATTATTACTTTTCTGCAATTGCACTTTCACACCGTAGTGATCAAACTGCTGCTTTACCCGTTCAACATCTTTACTGTTTACACAACCGATAAAAGTAACATCAGCACCTGCGAATGAAGCCCAGCTGGCAATATTTCCGGCAGAGCCGCCTAGAGTCTGACTAATCCTGGAAGCAGTGTCGGTATTTGGTCTTATTGCCCCTTTAGGAACAACGATGACATCATCGATGACATCGCCAATCACCAATACCTTCATTAGTTAATTTCCGCCCAAGCCTTGGCTATCTTGCCGGCTAGAGAAACATTATTTCTAGCCAGATCTAGATTCACTTCCAGCGATTTGCCTTTAGATTCTTCAACAATGAAACCAAGTAGGAAAGGGGTAACGGCCTTGCCGCTTATGCCAGCCTGCTCAGCAGCTCTAAAAGCAATTTCTAAAATACGGTCATGCTCAGTTGGATCCCATTGCTTGGCCACTGGGATCGGATTGGCGATAACGATGCCTTGCTGACCGCCAAGTTCATCCTGGGCTTTCATCAGCTGGGCGACTGCTTCAGCAGAGTCCACCGACCAGTCCAATTGGTAGCCGGACTTATTCAGCCAGAAAGCCGGAAACTCTCTGGTCTGCCAACCAACAACTGGCACACTAAGAGTTTCCAGCCGTTCAAGAGTTGCTGGAATATCCAAGACCGATTTCACGCCGGCGGCGATAACCGTGATCGGGGTATTTGCCAGTGTGCTCAGATCAGCTGATTCATCAAAACTGGTGGTGTAACCGCGGTGGACCCCACCCAGGCCGCCGGTAGCAAAAACCCTAATCCCAGCCAAACTAGCCAGGTGAGCAGTAGCGGCAACGGTAGTTGCTCCGCTCTTATTAGCAGCAGCCAGAATTGGGATATCTCTAACCGAGGCTTTAGCTAAATCCTCGTTAGCGATCCGATCAACCCCCAGCTCATCTAAACCGATGTTTGGAACGCCATCCAAAATTGCAATAGTCGCCGGAACAACACCTTGACTGCGCAGAATTTCTTCGAACTCTTTAGCGGCTTCTAGGTTTCGAGGTCTAGGTAAACCATGGGAAATAATCGTTGATTCAAGGGCAACCACCGGAAGGTTATTCTCGAGGGCATTACGAACTTCTTCGGAAAGTTTAAGTTCAGTCATGTTCCTAATGTTACAGGTAGCATCAGAACATGATTAGTCCAGCGAAGTATCTCCAAGGTGTCCTGCACCCGGAGGCTTACCACGGTGAGAAAAAGAGCGATGGCTTCTTTGAAGGCTGGTACGTAAAACTGGTGTCCGAAGATTTGAGCCAACGCTGGGCAGTTATTCCGGGTATTTTCAAAGGCATCGATAAAGCTGATAGTCAAGAACGTGAGGCGAACCATGAGGCGTTCATCCAAGTACTTGATGGTTCAACTGGAAGATCCTGGTTTTATCCTTTTCCAACCAACCAGTTCGAGGCTCAAGCAGATAAATTCGAAGTTCGAATTGGCGATAACTACTTTTCAGAAAAAGAGATCACGCTTGACTTGCCTCAACTAAAAGGAACTCTAGCGATAACATCAAAGCTTCGACCATGGCCGGTTACCTTTAAGAGCCCTGGCATTATGGGCTGGTATGGTTTTGTGCCATTTATGGAGTGCTTCCACGGCATAGTTAGTTTTGGTCACAGTCTTAGTGGGGAAATAAGTGTTGAAGGGCAAAAGCAATCTTTTACAGGTGGCAAAGGTTATATAGAAACTGATTGGGGCAAGTCTTTTCCAGCAGGTTATATCTGGATGCAAACCAACCATTTTGACTTCAACCAGGAAACATCGCTGATTGCATCAGCTGCGATTATTCCGTGGCTTGGTAAGAGTTTCAGGGGATTCATCATCGGCTTACAGCACGAGGGAAGACTATATAAATGGACAACCTATAACTCTGCTAAAGAGCTAAAACTTGAATTAACCGATCAAGAAGTAATTTGGAAAATCACCGGTCCCGATGGGGTTTTAGAAATATCTGCAAAGCGAGTCCGCGGTGGCTTACTTCATGCTCCGCTTCATAAAGACATGCACCGTCGAGTTGAAGAGACGATGGATTCTTCGGTTTCACTTTTGCTAAAAGATCCCAGTAACAAGATCATCTGCCAGGGAACAGGTAGCGCTGCAGCCCTTGAGGTATTTGGCGATCTAGATCGGCTGCTCGCCTACTAACCTTTCGGTTAGATTCCGCCGCCACCGCCGCCACCGCTGCCGCCCCCGGAAGAACCGCCCCCTGAAGACCCACCGGTGGAGGATGTGGCAAGGGAGGCAGATAGCGCTGAATTGAGTGAGTCCAAGCCCTTGGCTAGTTGCGGGGTCCCGACAAACCAAATCGGAGTAGCGGTTTGGGCATATAAATCGGTTAGCACCTTGCCCCACTGCTGCTGCAGCCCAAGCAAAATCGCCCAAGGCAATACCTCTTCGTAGAGCTTTAGCACCTGCTTACCTTTTAGTTCGGATGGCTTGAGCGATGCACCTTTAGGCGACTGCAAAAATTCCAGCCGATCCTTTTCAGCTAGATCGATATACATCTCGAGGCCGGCAAGGGTCGAGATAACTTCCATACCCTTAGCGCTGTAAGCGCGCTTAGAAACTAAGAGCCAATAGACAAGTGCGAAGGGGCCAAAGGAAATTAGCGGGGCTGCAACAAATCCGGCATCGGTTACCGAATCAAGCATTAGCGATAAAACTAGCCAGATTGCATAAATTACTACTGCTGCAAGAAAGACAATCGCTGGTAAACCGAGGGCTCGCTTTAAGAAATAGCCGGAACTACTAACTAGCTTGCGCTGATTAGAAACGTGTAGCTCGATGGCCTCGGACATTTTATTTAGCGCCTTGTCCTTCGCCGATGGGCCAACCACGACTTGATCTCCTGCTTTAGCTAGTCCTAGAAGTTGCAGTAATCCGGTGCTATCTTTAGCGCTTTGTGTTCTTCTTAAAACAAAATTGTCCTTTTTTGTCCCTAATTGGATCTCCAGTTCGCCTTGAACAGCACGCTCAACAATCAGCGCTTGAATAAGGTGTCCTTGTTTACCGGATACCAGTGCGCTGGTAAGTAGCCCTGGCTGTTCAGTTGGTTTATATATCGGAACTATGAAAGCTTTTTTACCCTGATTCCTAATCAAAAAGAATCTGAAGTAGATCGCCCAGAGTAATACTGCTACCACCAATTCTAAAGCTAGCCACCACATATTCATCGGCAGTGTGCCTGAAACCTGTGGACCAGAAGTATTGGCAACTCCGGCGGTAAACGGCAACACTACAGTCAGTGTCGCTGTGGCGGATAGATCAGTAGCACTAAAAGTTATCTTGTCAGCTGTTACTTCCTTAGCATCACAACTTCTTCTTTCACCGGCTAATCCCTGATAACAAGATGCATTTGCGCTTGAAAGAGCAGCGGATAATTCTTCATCTAGGGTTATCGAAGCGCTAACCCTTCCAAAACTCTGTTGCCAACCTGTTCCATTCACATCCCAGTAAAATTCATCAAAGCCTGAACTGTCCTGGTAATTCTTTAGTACCCAAACTTGCGAATACTTGATTACATATGTTTGCCTTCCATATACATACGAATCATCACTTGCCTTGATAGCTAATGAAACAAAGTCACCATCGTTAGTTTGTTCATACTCTCTGGCCATCCCGTTCTCGTCGGTAACCGAAATAATCTTCACAAGGCCGGGAAATTCGGCATAACTTGATGAGGGAATATCCCTTCTTATTCCGCGGTTCTGATCAAAATCTGGGAAGAGCGCAACCAGTGTCTCGGTAACTACCATTTCTGGCCGATTGCCTTCTTGCTCATTGATAGAAATCTCATACTTGGCATCAAATGATTCGAAACTAAAATCATTCACATCGGCGCTAGCGCTCAAAGGCAGAAGAAATAGGGCTGAGAGGGTAACTAGCAACAGTTTGGTAATACGCTTCATGAACCCAGACTAGGGCTTAACCGAGGATTACTTAGCGCTTAGGCAACTGACAGGCTGGGGTGCCGCCAGGTAATTTGTGGCGATACTTGGCTGTCAAAAAGTAGAGGAATCTTGCAATTTGACTAAGAATCGGAAATAGCGCAAGCACCCCGATTAGCCGGTAGAACGGATTTTTCTGCCCCTGGAGCAACTTCGCAACAGCAACATGCCCCGCATAGATCTTGCCATTTAACCAAAGCTGAACCTTAGCCGAGGCCTGAGCTTGAGTGATTCCGTAATCGGCAAGTTTTAGATACTGCCAAGGCTCCGCAACAAGTTCAAGGGAACTGTACTTAACAATGAAATTTGCCGAGGAGGTGCAGAAACTGCAATCTCCATCAAAGATAAGTAGTGGTTTTTCACTCGGCATATTCCAAGCCTAACCTTGAGAAAGTATCTAGATTGTTCCTTTATCCAACCCTGAAAGAACTTCCTTCGCCCTGACCCGAAGCTCAGGTAAATCAGATAAACGCTTTATACCGTTGATTTGCTGAGCCATTCGATGATTGCTTCTAAACACTTCCGCATTTCGATCTAGAAAATCCCAATAAAGGGTTGTGAACGGACAAGCATTATCGCCGACTCTAAGCTTTGGATCATAAACACAGCTCTTGCAGTATTGGGTCATCCGGTTGATGTATGCGCCTCCGGCAGCATAGGGCTTAGTCATAAGCCTGCCGCTGTCAGCATGAACACCCATACCAATCACGTTCGGAACCATTACCCATTCCGCGGCATCAATAAAGTTCTGTCGCATCCAATCCAAGAACTCTTGCGGGTTGGTTCCGGTGATAAGAGCCAGATTACTCAAAATCATCAACCGTGGGATGTGGTGTGTCCAAGCTCTTTGCTCAACATCGGCTACCACGCTCGAAACGCAATTCATTTTTGATTTCTTCGAATCAACAAATACCGGTAATAGTTTCCGATTGGCATTTAAGCCATTTAGCTCTCGATATTCCTCGCCTAAAAACCAATACATGCCATTTATATATTCTCGCCAACCAATTACTTGTCGAACAAAGGCCTCGGCAGATTGGATTGGGATGCCGCCATTTCGATAGGCCGCCACAGCCGCATCAACTACTTCACTGGCGTGGAGTAATCCGTTATTCAAATATGGGCTCAGCAGTGAGTGGTGCAAAGTCCAGCTCTGATTTGTGCTGGCATCCTCGTATGGTCCAAAGCCAGCAAGGTTTTTGGAGACGAAGTGCGTGAGTGCTTTTAGCGCATCAGCTCTGGTTGTTGCCCAGGTACTACTTGGTTGCATGCTCAGCTCTTTGGCTACTTCAAGATCGATTTCATCCCGTTGAAAACTAAGCGGTTCTGGGAACTCGTAATTCTTTGGTGGGCCTAACCTGTTGTCCTTATCAAAATTCCACTGACCACCTTCTGGCTTGTTGTCTGTTACCAGGATGCCAAGTCTTTGGCGCTGCAGTCGATAGAAGTTTTCCATCACAAAACTTTTTTGTTTTGTGGCCCAGTCAAAAAAGAGCGGTCTTGGCGTTAGGAAGAAATCATTCGGGGTGAATTTAACGCCGTGTTTTGAAAGTAATGCGGTTTGCTTAAACGAACTAGGCTCAGCGCAGAATATCGGAAGATCAAGCTTTAAGCTTTTCAGGCCGTCAACAGTAGTTTTTGATTTGATATAAGAAACCTGAAAACCAGAATCCTGTAGTGCTTTTGCAAAATGTCGAGCTGAGGATATTAGAAAAAACAATCGCTCTTTATGCCAGAGTGCGCTTTCGGTCATACGCTGGCTCTCAACAAAAACAATTAGATCTTTTTCTTTGTTTGCTTTTGCAAGGACACCGTGCTTTAGGTTTAGCTGATCAAAAGCTACATAGAGGATTCTTTCAATCATGCTCTTCTGCACTTCTCTGAACAGTACTTGACTCTGTCCCAGTATTTGGCCCACTTCTTACGCCACTCAAACTCCAGTCCGCAGCCAACACAGATTTTCGGAGGAAAGCCATTCTTGGTTTGCGCTTTTCTAGGCATAGCTAAAGGCTAGTCCAGAGTATGAAGGTTATTTGATGCTGCCTAGTCAGGCTGGGCGAGAGCCCGTAGCACGATTAGTTCAATCAATGAATTCCAGGCGTCGGGATTCATCTGGTTATCGACAACATCATCAACGATCTTTCCTAAGGTGTATGCCTGAATTAGCACAGCTGCGGCTCTGGGGTCAAAATCCTTGTTAAACCAGCCGCGATTCTGGGCCTCGGTGAACTGCTTGGTGAAAGCATCGGTTAGTTCGAGCTGAACCTTTCCCAAGGCCAGTCTGAATTTTTCATTCTTCTCGGCCATACCCAAAATTCTTGCTCGCTCGTAGCGGTTTGCCTTACGGGCCGGGTCTTGGGTTAGTTGTGTAACGGCTTTGAGTCCCTCAAGAATCTCTTCTTTACTCGTGCTGTTTCGCACCAAGTCATCAATGACCGCGGCGCTTTTAGTCACATACCTGGAGTAACGAACGATGTAGGCATCGGCAATCAAATCACCAATGGAGTCCCAGAAGTGATAGAGCGAACCTCTGGCGATGCCGGTTCGCCGGAGAATCTCAGAAGCGGATACTTCCTTTTCAGGAAGCTCGTCAAGCATCTCAACGGCTGCATTTAGTAGGCGAGCCCTTGTTTCGTGCTCTGTATTCTTCACCCGATTATGTTAGCAACCTAATGCCGAATAGCCCTTTTGGCGTTCTATATTTCGAACTCCCAGTTGTTGAGGATTTCAAGATATTTGGCAACCTGGAACTATCTTGGTTGTGGAGGGTAAATAATGACTAAAGAAATCTCGGTTAGCCGGATCAGAAAAGTTCTCAAAGCCGGATCAATGGTCTTTGGGCTTAGCGCATTAATACTTGTGGCTATCCCCGCGTTTTTCAATTCACTGCTGGGCTTTACTAGTTCAGCTGAACTGGAGTGGGCCATGCGCATGATTGGTATTACCCTCGTTGCTTTAGCCGGCAACATGTTCTCTGTTTCAACCAGAGGGAAAGATCAGACAGTTATATTCTCCGGCCGAGTCATGATGATTTCTGCTTTCGCCCTTGGCGTTCTCACTCTATTGATTCCAGTGCCATTGAACTGGTTCACCATTGCCTACTCAATAGTTGGCTTTGGATTCTCAGCGGCATATACCTGGGCGCTCTATTTAACTAAATAGTTTTAATAGGCTTTAGCCAGCGAGTCAAATATTTTGCGTTGACTAATCTCGACTAATTGTGATTCGCCTCGGCGATACCAAGAATTTCTGCTCTTTTCATCACCCATGGTTGCGGCAACCCGAACGAAAGCAACTCCTCTCGGCGCACGCTTTCCGTATTTATATGTCTGTGTTTCGTTTGTGATTTCAGTAGATCCCAAAACATTCTTATCGATATCCAGATACTCAATTCGTGTTCGTTGAGTTCCAGGAACTGCCTGAATATCACAGCTGATGCTGAATCGGCTAATGCCTTCGCTGCACTCGGCCTTAGGGGCAGCCAGTGCTTTTAGCGATACAAGCACTGGATCGCTCGGCTCGCTCCATGACTGGGCGAATGTGCCCATCACGATTTGAACAAAGCGATAACTGAAAACTTTTCCGTTGACATCTTCGTTGCTCTGCACACCAATATTTATTGGCTGACCCGGGTGAATTCTCCGGATTAAACCATCGGAGCGGTAGACACGAAGGTGAACAGTTGGATCTAAGTTAGGGATTTCAAATTCCACATACTCATGCCAAATCGCTTTGACTCTAATGTCTGTAAGTTTTGCTGGTTTAGCCGGTTGCGCTGTCCAACCAATTGAATCTGAAATTGCAAGGGTGTTGCCGGTGCAGTCTTCTCCTGCAAAAGCCTGAATGCTGAAAACGCTCGGCTGGGCTGGTTGTTCGGGAACCGTGAATGTAGTTTCCTGGGTGCAGTGCAGAATGTATTCGGGCTGATAGCGGTATTGGTAGCTCATAGCGCCTGCTAGTGGCTCCCAATCGAATATGGGAAGCCCGTTCTCCTGGTACGTGGTGCTCAAAGTTATCTTGGGGTGGAGATAGATCAGCGGCACAGAGACTAGATCCGAAGGCTCACTTAAGTGAGTGCTGGCACTTATAAGCCTAAATTTTCCGGTTACTAGGCTTCTTTCGCCCTGAAGTGGGCAGGTGAAATGAGGTGTTTCAGAATTGTTGTTATTTCCAGAGCAGGCAATTAGCTCACCGTCATCAAATTCAAAAACGCCGGCATATTCGGCATAGGTATCCCAAGTGTTCTTTTTACGCCAAACCGTGCCTATCTGCGATTCCAACTCATTGACTTCGAATCTAAGTTGTAAATCTGCGTCAACGAAAGCTCTGGATACCACTGGCTTTAAAGGAACAAGGTAATCGATCATCATGGCAAGTTTTGGCATCGACTGCTTTTGGTAGCGCTTTAGCTGAACAGCAACGCTTTGGTTTAGATATCCCTGGTATTGGTATCCGCTGATCGCATTCCTAGATACAAGCTTTGAATTGATATATAAATCAGCTGGGCCGCCGTCCCATTCAATAGTCAAAACCAAGTTACTTTGACTCAGCGAAACGGGATCTAATAGTTTCTGTTCAAATGACTGCTTAGCCAAAATTACCGCGGCTTCAGCATTAACAACTCCAGCACCGGTGAAGTATTGTTGATGAAATTCAGAATCAACTATCTGATTGCACGACCATGCTTTTGTATCAGGATCTTGCGTGCAACTGTCCCAAACTTTCGCCTTCTCTTCAACTGCTTTGCTCGCTGTTGCTTGCAAAATAGCTTGAACCTCATCTGGCTTTAAGTTTGGATTCATTTGTAAAACTAGCGCAGCGACACCGGCAACTATCGGAGTAGCCGATGAAGTTCCACCAAAACCATTTGATGCAGCTACAGAATCGTATGCAGATGTATCGGTGCCCGGTGCAATCAGATCCATATTTGGCCCATAACTTGAAGACCAATCAATCGTCGCTACTCTGCCGCCTCGCTGATCAGAAGCACCGACCGCAATTAATCCTGGAATTGGGTAGCCAGCCTGAGTTGATTCTCTAGTTTTACCTTGCAAACAGTATGGATTGATTCCCCAACGTGAATTAGGACCGCAACCAGAGTTACCCATTGCAGCAACGACTAAGACTCCTTGTTGTTCTGCTGCCTTTAGCGCCGCTAACATCGCCGAGTCGGTAAAGCCCGAAAAACTCAAACTTAAAATCTGTGCGCCTTGCTCAACCGCCCACGCTACACCTTTACGAATGGCCAAGTTATCGCAACTGCTGTTTTGACAAACTCTACCAACGATAAGAGAGACGCCTGGCGCAATCCCTCGAATACCAACAGTCGGGTCATAATCCGATGCAATAGTTGATGCCACCATCGTGCCATGTTCGGCTCTAACAAAATTGCCTGGCAGAAAATCCTTATAGGCAATTACTTTGTGGCTCAACCCCGGTGTTGTCGCAGAGATCCCATCGTCCAGAAAAGCGACCTTTACGCCAGCTCCGGTGGCTCCAAGGCTCTGTGCTTGCGGAGCTCGAACTGCCTTTGCCCCCCAATCACTTTGTGATTCCAAAGTGCCAAACTCCGGCCAGTAATAGTAATCATCAGCAACGGCTGAATTGACTGTTCCAGCAATAAACGCAAGAACAGCTACCAATAGTGTCGCCAGCCGCTTCATGCTTCAACTCTAGTTTGGTAAGTGAAGCAGCCGCCAGATAGGGGTAATTACCGTTATAACTGCGGAATAAACTTGTGAAATGGTCGAGAGGGATTACGACGTAGCCATAATCGGTGGCGGGCACAACGGCTTAGTTGCCGCTGCATACTTAGCCAAAGCTGGTAAGAAAGTCATCGTTCTTGAAAAGCTAGAAGGCTTAGGCGGAGCTGCCGTTTCAGAAAGAACCTTTCCAGGCGTTGACGCAAACCTATCCCGTTATTCATACCTAGTGAGTTTGCTGCCAAAACAGATAATAGATGATTTAGGTCTAGATCTCACTCTTGCCCCACGTCGTTATGGTTCATACACACCAGAACCCGGTACCAATCGCGGCTTACTGATTGATAAGCATGATGAAAGTGTTACCAAAGATTCCTTCCAGTCGATTGGCGCAGCAGAGGATTTCGATTCTTGGAATGAGTTTTATGCGAGAACAGAAGAGCTGGCAAAAAAACTTTTCCCCACAGTATTAGAACCACTAAAAAGACAAACGGAAGTTCGTGAACTTATTGGTGAAGAGCTTTGGAATGAGTTCTTTGTAAATCCGATTGGTAAAAGCGTTGCTAAAAACTTCAAATCAGATCTGGTGCGGGGAGTTGTACTCACTGATGCGCTGATTGGAACTTTCGCCGCTAACGAAGATGCGAACCTTGATGCCAATAAATGTTTTCTTTACCACGTAATCGGAAACGAAACCGGTGAGTGGCAAATACCTGTTGGTGGCATGGGTTCGATTAGCTCAGCGATGGCGGCAAGTGCCGCGGATTTCGGTGCTGAGTTGAAAACAAATAGCGAAGTTATCGCCATCACAGAAGACAGAACTGTGACCTTTGTTGAAGTTGGGGATGAAAAAAGCATCTCTGCAGATTTTGTCCTAGTGAATGTTGCAGAGCCGGTGCTGAACAAATTACTCGGCAGACATACTCGTCATAATATTCAAGGCGCTCAGGTAAAAGTCAACATGTTGCTAAAAAGACTGCCGAAACTCAAATCCCGAGTTGAACCAGAAAAAGCTTTCGGGGGAACTTTTCACATCAATGAAAATTTTTCGCAGCTGCAAAAGGCTTTTGATGACGCGAGCTCTGGAAAGATACCTGATCCACTGCCACTTGAGATTTACTGTCATTCAATAACCGACCCGAGCATATTGGGGGATAAATTACAAAAATCTGGCGCACAAACGCTAACCGCATTTGTGTTACACACGCCACATGCTCTGCTGGAAAACTCAGATCATGACCTAATGAGAAAATTGTTTCAAGATGCCGTGATTGAATCTATAAACAGCGTCCTAGATGAAGACATATCAAGCTTGCTGATACAAGATATAGATGGAAATCCTTGCATCGAAACCAAGACAACTCAAGACTTGGAAAACTCCCTAGGTTTACCAGGCGGCAATATTTTTCATGCACCCCTAAGCTGGCCGTTTGCTAAAGACCAAGAAGACCTGGGTTCGGCCGAGAAGCGTTGGGGAGTCTCAACCGGTTACCCGCACATCTACTACTGTGGCTCAACCAGCGTTCGCGGTGGCGCAGTCAGCGGGATAGGCGGGCATAACGCTGCCATGGCAGTTTTAGAGGAAACTAACAACAACCTGTCAAGTAAATAGCCCCCGCATTAGCAGGGGCTATTTACTGAGTGCTTGGTCTTACAGCTACTAATTAATCTGATTCACTGTAAGAATCACAGATGGGATATCTGGCGAACCATTCCCTGCTCTATATAGCAACTCCATTGAAGGCTCATCAGATGCCCAAACTATCTCGAAATATTCATTCGGATTTGTAGTTGTCGCAAAGAAGTTCCAAGCAGCAACTATTTTTTGCGCGTTGGCTTGGACAGTAAGTGCCGTGTCGCTAGCTGGGTAATTCACTCCGTTTTGCCTCAGCCAAATGTTAATTTCTGAAGAGTTACCGCCACTGAGTCTTGTGATCTGCGCCGAGAACTGGATGTTATATGTTCCAGGGTTGGCGATCACAATCTTTGACCCATCAACTATGCTCACGCCATCATTGTGAACATCTGAGTTGTCGTAACGCATCACGTTTACTGCCGCGTCGTTGGTCTGAGTTGTTAGGTCAAAGAAAGAACCAAAATATCCAAGGCCGCTGCCTGGAGTACAAACACCATCGGCACCTTTAAGCGAAGCCAGGAAATCTGCTTCAGTTCCAGTGTTGCCAGCCTCTAGCCAAATCTCATAAGCGCTCTTGCCATCAGCACCATTAGTTCCATCAGTTCCATTAGATCCATCAGCACCCACTAGCGAGGCTAAGAAATCTGCTTCAGTGCCTGGATTGCCTTGAGCAACCCACAGTTCGTATGCACTCAGGCCGGCAGCACCATCGACCCCATTAGTGCCGTTGATACCATTTGTTCCATTCGTGCCGTCAGTCCCGTCGGTCCCGTCAATTCCTGCTGGGCCAATCAATGATTCAAGGAACTCCTCCGGTGTTCCGCCGTTTCCAGCATCTAACCAAAGTTGATAAGCGCTAGCACCATTGGCACCGTCTGATCCATCAGAACCATCTTGACCAGCTGGTCCATTGAATCCAGTCGAACCGGTATATCCGTTCTCACCTTTTTCACCTATCAGTGAATCTAGGAAATCTTGAAGCGATCCGGTATTTCCTACTGATAGCCACAATGTATAAGCGCTGGTTCCCTCAGGTCCCTTAGGGCCTGGCTTTGCATTAGCTAAACAGGTTTTCTTAACCTCATCGGTAATACGCGCAAGGTTTATTCCGTTGTAAATGCCCCAACCACCTAGAAGTAAAGCTATGACTGCGATGATCCCGGCGATCTGAGCCAACCGACGATTGTTATCGCTCTTATCTGCAAGTTTTTCTACGTTATTTTCTAGCCCAGAAATCTCTGAGTTAGATTTCTCATTCTTAGCCATTGAATTCCCCTCAATCTGGCAAGCCTCATATCGCTGCCTACCACTGAACCCTACACCTCGACAAGCTGCTTCTCCAAGACTCAGGTCCCTTTAGGGAACAATTAATTAGCCAAGCTAAATCACAATCTGATATACAGATCTGCCTTATTTGGGCAGATGTCACGATTTAGCCACAGGGCTAGCAGAAATCTCGGTCTATTGAATAACCTGCTGTACCTTGTTTATAGTTCTGCAGTTGAGAACTGAATCCGCCTTTCCAGAAAACAAGCGGCTTTTTACTGAGACCTCCTTGTTCCTTTTTAGGTTGGCTAACATGAGAGGCTTGTGGCTAAAAATGGCTCAGCAAATAACTATTACTTCCCCTTCGAAACTAAAAAGAATGCTGGCATTAATTTCCAGCGCTCTTTTGATCTCCGGGATTTTCGTTGTCGGAAACTCAGACGTCTCAAGCGCAGCCTCTCTTGCAACGCCGGGTCGAGTCAAAGGCGTAGTAGTCACACCAGGAAATGAGTCCGTTGCTGTTTCATGGGTAGCGCCAAGCTATGTCGGAACTAGTCCGATAAATTCCTATGCGGTAGCAAGCGAAGATGGCTTGTTTACTTGCTCAACAACTGGCGCGACCTCCTGCACCGTAACTGGCCTAACCAACGGAACTGGCTATCGTTTTGTTGTTACTGCAGCTAACTCCTCTGGAAATTCGACGCCTTCTTCGGCTTCAAAACTTGTTACCCCGCTAACTGTCTCTTCTGCACCGCAATCGGTTAGCACAATTGCCGGCATTAAGGCTGTCAAAGTTTCTTGGGCGGCACCTAGTTCAAATGGCGGATCAGCAATAAAGAGCTATCTTGTTACTTCAAGTCCGGAAAATAAGACCTGTAAGTCAAACCTGCTTCCGACTTGCACGGTGAGAGGCCTTACCGCTGGTGTTAACTATGTTTTCTCTGTAACTGCGACTAATAAAGCAGGATCGAGCCCGCTGGCTTTTTCTAATGAAGTCTCACCACTTAGCGCTCCATCAGCACCAACAACTGTGACAAGCAGCAGACAATCTGGGCTTATCAGAGTAAGTTGGGGAGCCCCGCAGTCAGATGGTGGAAGTGCGATTCTAAGTTATCGAGTTACTTCCACCCCGAGTGGATATAACTGTACAACTACTAGCACTTCATGTAGCTTCACCGCAATAAATAATGGATCTAGTTACACCTTTAGTGTTGTTGCAAGTAACGCAATTGGCAGATCAGCGGTTGGCAGATCAGATGGCTCAATCTCTAGTTCGGTAGTTGCTCACCCGCCAACGAATGTTCAAGCTCGTGCGGAAGAGCACGCAGCAACGGTGAGCTGGAATGCGCCGGTAGTAAACGGTGGGTCAGGTATTTCAAATTACACAGTGACATCCAGCCCTGGTGGATTTACCTGCACAACCTTTGACACGCTTTGTCTAGTCACCGGCCTAGATAACTATCGGAA
Organism: Rhodoluna sp.; assembly: GCA_030831605.1. Classification (GTDB taxonomy): domain Bacteria; phylum Actinomycetota; class Actinomycetes; order Actinomycetales; family Microbacteriaceae; genus Rhodoluna. The sequence continues at coordinate 5,727 of JAURKU010000056.1, read as the reverse complement.
TTACACCTTCACCGTAACGGCGACAAACTCGGCCGGGACAAGCAGCAATTCAGCGGCTTCGGCGTCGGTAATGCCAGGAAGTAGAACTGTAAACGGATACGTGCTCTACCCCGGCGCTAATCTTGCTTCGACAAACCTGCAGGGTGCAAATTTGATTGGCGCGAACCTCGCGGGAATAAATCTAGCCGGAGCAAACCTAACCGGAGCGTCCCTACAAGGTACCAACCTCACCGGCGCTAACCTTGCTGGAGCTAACCTGACTGACGCAGTTGTAGCAGACGCAAACCTGATTGGCGCAAACCTAATTGGGGCTAACCTAATTAGAACCCTAATTACCGGGGTAAACCTATCCGGTACAAATCTGTCTTTCACAAACCTTTCGGGAACCGATCTATCAGGAACTAACCTGACAGGGACTAACCTAACTGGCTCGAATTTGACGAGCGTAAATCTACATAACTCAATCCTTACCGGCACCAACCTCTCTGGTGCTGATTTGAGAAATGTACGTTCCGGTCAGATCCAAGGAACACCTCTTGGTTTACCACCACTATGGGTAATAGAAAAGGGTTACCTTGTTGGGCCGGAAGCTAATCTAGCGTGGGCTAACCTCAGGAATGTAAACCTTGCTGGAGCTAACCTGACGAAAATTAATTTTTCTAATGCAGACCTAACAGATGCAAACCTAGAGGGCTCGAATCTCGGGGAAGCCAACCTGGAAGGTACCAATTTTAGAAATGCGCTAATGAGCGAAGCGATAATCACAAACGCATACCTCGGTTGGGCAGTTTTGATCAACGCCGACCTATCAGAAGCGAACCTAGAGGGCTCGAACCTATTCGCTGCTTCAATGCAGTTTGTAAACCTAACAGATGCGAATCTAAAGCAGGCGAGCCTCTTCGGCGCATACATCTTGGAAGCAAATCTCACGCGGGTGAACCTAACACAGGCCATCCTGGATTCTGTAATTCTCTACGGATCAAACCTCTCTGAAGCAAATCTCACAGGGGCAAGCCTTGTCGCTGCGGACCTTTGGGGAGCAAACCTAAATAGTGCAAACCTCGCTGGAGCAGATCTTAGAAGAGCGCTCCTTGCCTATGCAAATTTCACAGTCGCCAACCTCAGCGACGCAAACATCGAGGGAGCAACTATCCTGGGTGCTTATTTCGAACTTACGAATCTCAACAACCTAAAATCTGGTGACCTTCAAGATACACCGTTCGTCTTACCACCTGACTGGCAGATAGTTAACGGATTCCTAGTTGGGCCAGGAGCAAACCTTTCCGGTGCAAATCTAAGCTGGGTCAACTTTGGGTTCGCCAATTTAGATTCCGCGAACCTAGAAAATGCAATCCTAGAGGGTACAGATCTTGGAGCTGCATACCTGCGTAATGTGAGATCTGGCGGAATCATAGGAACTCCTGCGATGTTGCCAACTGACTGGAAAATAGTCAACGGTTATTTAGTAGGGCCAGAGGCGAATCTCTCAAATGCGTCTCTAATGTATGCCAACCTATCTTTCACCAACCTCGCTGGTGCAAACCTGAGCGGAGCTGAGTTCTATGGTGGTGACTTCTACTCATCAAACTTAAATGGAGCAAACCTTTCGGGGGCCAGGTTTGAAGGAGGAAGCCTACAGAGCGTAAGCCTTGTTGGCGCTGATTTATCCGGTGCTACTCTAAGCGCAGTCAATTTCGCAGACTCCAACATGATCGGTGCTAATTTCACTGGCGCCAATCTTCAAGGCTCCTTTTTAGGTTGGACTGACCTCACAGAAGCTAACTTTACGGATGCGAATGTATCTTGGGTAAGTCTTTTCCAGGCAAACCTGACAAATGCGAATATGGCTAATGCGAACCTCGAAGGTTCAAACCTGGTGGAAGCTATCCTTGATGGAACAAACTTTACAGGAGCAAACCTGGCAGGAACGTATTTCTAGCCAGCCTGATAGATAACTGAAGCCCTAATTAGTGCGATTCAGAACTGGCTCAAAGCTGAATACAACGACGTGCTAGGTGTGACAAAAGAAGTATTGTTAGATTCTTCTTCTACTTAGTAGCAAAAAGGCTAGACCTGCAAGAAGTAATGCACCGCTTAGATAAAGCATTACCTCCGCAGAATAACCGGTGTCAGCAAGATTTTTCTCGGAATCAAGAGTCTGTTCTTCTTCCTCTTCTGGAGAAGGAGTGAAAATCTTTGTTACGTCTGCTGATCCAAGAACAGTGGCATGAAAACTAAGCTCATCAATTAGGCCCTGATACTCCACGTTACCGTCTTGACCATCGCCGATCCATGCTTCTGGATTTGCGGTAAGCAGCCCTGTCCCAGTCGTTCCAGTGCCATCCAATTCGCCGTCTACATAGAGATCGACTTGACCGGATAAGTTATTTCTTGAAACACAGACATGGTGCCATTCGTTGTCGTTTACGACGGTGTTGCCTGCGATTGTCTGATCCAATTGACCCACACCAGCAACGTCTCCACCGTTACCAAAAGTAAGTGTGCCGAAGCCATTAATCCCGAAGCCGTAATCGTATCCAAAGCCACCGGTCTCCGATTGCACTATTGGCGCAACCTCCCAGTGATTGTTGCCGCCACCAGAAGAAGTCCTGATCCAAGCGCAAATGGAGAAGTCTCCGCTCAAAGTATTAGTTACCTTGAAGTAATTTTCGCCAGAAAAATACATGCTGCCGGTATTGCCTCTATCTGAAAAAGGAACATCGGCTGATGGTGTTGGCAGGCCGTCCCCCGCACCGACACCGTTGTTTCCAGCAATCGAGTCAATTACTTGAGAGCCGTCAGTTTCATTGAAAGACCAGCTGTTTATAGCTGACGTCGCAGCAGATGCAGGTAGTGCAACTAGAAAGCCAAGTGCAGCTAGACCCGCTGCCACTACTCTTAGACGAGATTTGGTGATCATTTGAAGCCTTTCATTTGTCCCATTTGCACTTCAAAAATACACTGCATTTGTTGTAATTCGCGAAACTGCCCGACGGAAAGTTGTGTTTTGGTAATAAACCTGCGAGTAGAGTGAAGAAACAAAAGCCAATTCTAGAGAAAGAATTCGCCTGTAGATGATGAGAAGAGTAGCCCTAAAAAGTATTGCGACTCTAGCGCTCGGCCTTGGCGCGACGGGTTTGACGCTGGTTCCCGCCCACGCGGATCCCACAACCTACTAACCATCAGGCCCCCAGGTAAACGTCGCAGTTACCGAGGTTACAAATGGTGGTTGGACTCTATGTTGGTCGGAAACTTACGACCTAGAAAGTTCAGTCGAGGAAATCATTGCTGGCACAGACGATAACAGTGTCGGTGCTTGCGATAGTGATCTAGTTCTTCTTACTGGTTGGGCTAACTCAAGTGCCAACACTTTAATCACCCTGGCCGCTGCACCAAGGTCCGAGGTGTTCGAAGAGACCCCGATGAGTGATATAAATGGAAACATCCTTCCCAAGAATTTTGGTGCCTGGACTTCGGCATGTATATCAAGTGGCAGTGTTTATACAAACCCACATGAAGTGAACGGAACCTTCTGGTACTACACACCGGGTTGTTCAATGGGGTTCTCACCAACGGAAGATCTTGACCAGTGGCCTGGCGACTCAATTTGGGAAGACGACACCCAGCCGAAGCGATTGAGTTGGCACATGTGGAACAAAAGTAAGCCGAACCATTTACAAGGTGGTTTCTCGCTTGGATCAGCAGTTTCATTGAATGCGGCTAGCGACTACACGAGGGCCATTTACACAGCAATGGCTCCGGTGGAAGAAGAATCTATCGACAGTGAAAGTGGAGAATCAGGCCCTGAGCTTGCAGACACTGGAAGCAGCTCAGATTTTAATTCCCTATTGCCCTTTATCAGTATCGGGTTCATCGGAACAGGATTCGCACTAATGAAGCTAGCAAGGCGCATCTAAGGCGCAACACAAATAGTTATGGCCCCACTATCCGAGGTCATAACCTTAGAAGCTCCACCTCTGACCACCTAGGGGATGAAAAGCGCGCTTAGAGGGACTCGAACCCCCAACCTTCTGATCCGTAGTGATTTCCGAATGAGCATAAACAAAGCTTGTGGGCAGAACATAAAATTAGTACTAGAGATAGTTGGAACTTTAGAAGTGGAAAGGTTTTAAGCACATGCTTATTTATAGTTCAATCGTTGAGAAGTTAGTTCGTAAAACATTTCTGGCCGTTCAAAATCATGATTACGAAGTGGTGTTGGATGGGGTGTCCTCTAAAGGCCTCACCCATCGTTTTGCTGGTCCTAATTCACTGGGTGGTATTCGACATGACAAAGATGCATTGGACCGATGGTTCAAAAGGGTCGGCACTGTTTTGCCAGAGCTTAAGTTCGAGGTCACGAATGTCCTAGTCCACGGTGGGCCTTGGAACACAACAGTTGTGGCCCGTTGGGTTGCGACTTGTGAGCTCAAAAACGGAGAACCCTACATAAATCCAGGCATTCACGTAATCAAACTGCGATGGGGTAAGGCCTATGACTTCGATGTTTATGAAGATACTTTTGCGGTTACAGCAGGGCTAGAAAAACAAGCAAAGTGGGGAATCGCAGAAGCTAGTGCTCCCCAAATTGTGAGCTGATTTAAACTTTCCGGCTTATAGGGCAACTCTAAACCCTGAGAAATTAGACTGTGCGAAAGCTCGGTCCTCGTGAGAAGAAACCGGGCTATTGCGCGCTTGGAGGGACTCGAACCCCCAACCTTCTGATCCGTAGATATAGGTTGCACCGCTTCCGATACAGGATTTGTATCGTTCATAGCACCATTATATATCTCTAACAGTCATGAATATCCAGCAATAGTCAGCCATATGGGTATCGTTTTGGGTATTAAACCAGTGGAGCATGTCAGGAGCTCCGGATACTCTGATTCAATCGGGAAAAGAGATTGGACATTTCTATGAATAAGAGCCCTTCCGACTATCTTGAACAGTTAGCTGCCGAAATTGTGGATGGTTATATGGCCGGTTTTGGAGGTAGCTGTAAATGGATCGCTCGGAATCAGCCTCACGACTTTAGGGTTGAACAGGCAGGAAGCCTGATCGGCCTTGGGGAGGTAAAGTCTGACATCAACCAAGACCTGCGGAAATTCCATGATGCTCTAGAAAAGAACAGGAGATTTGAATCTCCAGGAGTTGGCCCGTGGTTGATATTTATCAATCCAAAAGCAAATGTAAAAAGGGTTAGGGATAACGCAGACGAATTAGTGCAGAAAATGACCAGGCTGGGAATCACTAGATTTCTCCCTCACCTGTCCTTTATGGATACAGAACAAGATCTAAGAGATCAGGCCCTGGAATTTGGTGTGTCTCAAATGCAACTAATCACCGGGGATGAAAAGGGATGGATTTATCTCGCGGAAGCCTCCGAAGTCAACCTTCTTATAGACAAGTGTCCTCCAGTCAGTGACTGGGTTACCTCAATGATTGATAACAGCCAAAGAAAAGCAGAGGTGAAAACCCTTGCCAAGTCAGATGTTCGGCAGAGACACTTATTCCTCTTTATTCACCACAACAGTCCAATTGAATTGCAGCTTTACTCTCAGAATTATCACCATGGTGTTCCTCAAGATTCCCCAAGCTTGCCTGATTGGATAACTCATCTTTGGATTGGTGCGGGGTATGTATTTGGAGGTAAAAGACTTATTTGGTTGTTTACCCGAGAGCAGGGCTGGCAGTCTTTTCCAAGTGCGTAATTCGTTCAACTCTTGC
>JAURKU010000055.1 GCA_030831605.1 Rhodoluna sp. | reverse complement strand
CCCAGATTCGAATCCGCAAAACCTAGGTATGCCGGGTATGCACGGAACGGTTCCTGCGGTTACTGCACTACAAAAAAGTGATTTGCTGATTACCTTAGGCGCAAGATTCGATGACCGCGTTACCGGTCAGGTAAAAACTTTTGCGGTAAATGCAAAGATCATTCACATCGATATTGACCCAGCTGAGATCGGCAAAATCAAACCAGCCGAAGTGCCAATCGTTGGCGATCTAAAAGAGGTGCTGGTTGAGCTCAACGCCGAACTTTCTAACGAACTAAAGGGCAAGCAGCCTGATATCAGCGAGTGGTGGACATTCTTGAATGATCTTCGTACTCGTTATCCGCTTGGCTATTCCGATCCTGAAGATGGCAAATTATCACCGCAGTATGTGATCAGTCGAATCGGCGAGCTAAGCGGCCCAGAGGCTGTCTTTGCCGCTGGAGTCGGTCAGCATCAGATGTGGTCAGCTCAATTCATCAAATACGAGAGACCTAACTCTTGGTTGAACTCAGGAGGAGCTGGAACCATGGGTTATGCAGTTCCTGCTGCCATGGGAGCTAAGGTTGCCCAGCCAGAGCGCTTAGTCTGGGCTATCGATGGCGATGGCTGCTTCCAGATGACCAATCAGGAATTAGCTACCTGCACCATCAACAACATTCCAATAAAGGTAGCCATCATCAATAACTCCTCTCTAGGTATGGTCCGTCAGTGGCAAACACTGTTTTATAACCAGCGCTACTCAAACACGGACCTGCACACCGGTACCGACACCATGATGGTGCCTGACTTTGTGAAATTAGCCGAGGCTTACGGAGCGTTGGGCATCAGAGTGGAAAAAGCCGAAGACGTCGATGCGGCCATCAAGCAGGCTATGGAAGTAAATGATCGCCCGGTGGTAATTGACTTTATTGTTGGCCGCGATGCCATGGTTTGGCCGATGGTTCCTGCTGGAGTTTCAAATGATGAGGTTCAGTTCGCTCGCGATGCTAGACCAGTCTGGGATGAAGGGGATCAAGAGTAATGTCACAGCATGTTCTTTCGCTCCTGGTTGAAGACCGTCCTGGTCTACTAACCCGCGTAGCCGGTTTGTTTGCTCGTCGGGGTTTTAACATTGAGTCTTTGGCGGTAGGTGCTACTGAGGTAGAAGGTCTGTCCAGAATCACTGTTGTGGTTAGCGTGGATGGCTTGCCACTGGAGCAGGTAACCAAGCAGCTAAACAAGTTGATAAACGTAATCAAGGTTGTTGAGTTAGAGCCGCTTTCAACAGTTGAGCGCGATCACATGCTGGTAAAGGTTAGAACCGAACCGGCCACCAGATCGCAAGTCTTAGAGGCAGTCGAGTTGTTCCGTGCTCGAGTCATCGATGTTGCAGGGGATGCCTTAATCATCGAGGTGACCGGTGAAACAGCTAAGTGCCAGGCCTTTTTGAAAGTTTTGGAACCGTTCGGAATTAAGGAACTTGTCCAATCCGGAGTCTTGGCGATGAGTCGCGGTTCTAAATCAATCACCGAAAAAGTTCAAAAGTAGTTTTAACAAAAAAATAAGGAGAAATAAAGTGGCAGAAATCTTTTACGACCAGGATGCCGATCTAAATCTGATTCAAGCTAAAAAGGTTGCGGTGATTGGCTATGGTTCGCAAGGCCACGCTCACTCGCTAAACCTAAAGGACTCCGGCGTGAATGTTGTCGTCGGTCTTGCTGAAGGCTCAAAGAGTAAAGCTAAGGCTGAAGAGGCTGGCCTCAAGGTACTTAGTGTTGCCGAGGCTGCCAAGTGGGCTGATGTCATCATGATTTTGGCTCCGGATCCAAGACAGCGCGATATCTATGCAAACGAGATTGCTCCTAACCTAACCGCGGGTAAAGCCCTGGTATTCGGACACGGTTTTGCAATTCGCTTTGGCTTTATCAAACCTCCTGCTGATGTGGACGTTTTTCTAGTTGCTCCTAAGGGTCCAGGTCACATTGTTCGTCGCGAATACATTGATGGTCGAGGTGTTCCAAACCTTATTGCCGTTGAGCAGGATGCTACCGGTGGTGCTTTTGAGCTAGCGCTTTCTTATTCCAAGGCAATTGGTGGAACCAGGGCAGGAACTATCAAGACCACTTTCACTGAAGAAACCGAGACCGATTTGTTCGGTGAGCAGGCAGTTCTCTGCGGCGGTGCTTCACAGCTAATCCAGTATGGTTTTGAAACCCTAACTGAAGCTGGTTACCAGCCTGAGGTTGCCTACTTTGAAGTGCTGCACGAGCTAAAGCTGATTGTTGATCTGATGTATGAAGGTGGCATTGCTAAGCAGCGTTGGTCAGTATCCGACACAGCTGAATATGGCGATTACATTTCAGGCCCAAGAGTTATTGGCCCAGAGGTAAAAGAGCGCATGCGCGCTGTGCTAACCGACATTCAGGACGGTACTTTCGCAAACCGCTTTATTGCCGACCAGGATGCCGGCGCTCCAGAATTCCTAGCGCTAAGGGCAAAAGGTGAGTCACACCCGATTGAGGCTGTTGGCAGAAGCCTTAGAAAGCTTTTCTCCTGGATCAAGAATTCGGATGACTACCAAGAGGGCAAGGCAGCTCGCTAAAGTCTTTTCCAAAATAAGGAATAATTCACTCAGTCAATAGGTATGGGTAAGTAAATCGAGTGAACCTACTTGATTTTCTTACCTTAGGAGAATGTTTTGAGCGAAAACCCAAAGTGTGAACTATGTCAATTACCGATGGTTCCAATTGTCTACGGCTTGCCCACAGAGGAAACTTTTGAGAAAGCCGAAGCTGGAGAATTCGCACTAGGCGGCTGCGTAGTTAGATTCGATGACCCTAAATGGGCTTGCCTGAATTGCGCTGAAAAATAAAGCAATCTGATATCGACTAATTGGTCAGTCGGTAGACCTCTTCGATGATCCCTGACGAATATTGCTTTTCATCGATAAGGGTGAAGTGGTTGTATGCCGTGTCATCCTCGAAAGCCAGGGTTCCAGAGCCTAATTCTTCTGGACAGACGAAAAGCCGCATGGTATCAATCAACCGTTGGTCCAGTAGTTGCTTCACTACGTTCGCGCCGCCCATCACAAATAGGTTGCCTGGGTGCCTCTCGGAAATTAGTTCTAAGACCAGCTTTATATCCCCACCGGTAAACAGCAGGTTGGCATCCTCGATATCCTCGTAGAGCTCTGGAATGTGGGTCAGCACGTAGGTCGGTAGTGGCCTTGGGCCTTGTGCTCCGCTTTCAATTTCAAAATCAAAAGTTGCTCGGCCCATCAAGATTGCCGAGGAAGAACCGATTAGCTGGACATATCCGTAGTCTTCGCCGCTGGCCAAATACTTCTCAGCCCAAGCCATATCGCCGTTAGGGCCTGCAAGGTAGCCATCACTTGAGATGGCTGCGTAAAAGATGCGTTCGGTCACACAACCAAGACTATGCGAGCGAAGGTAAGATTGTCTTACGCTTCGCTGGAGTAGCGAAAATCCCCCCTTAGGAAAAATCTTGAGTAAACCTATTGTCCTTATTGCCGAAGAGCTTTCCCCGGCAACAGTAGCTGCGCTTGGTCCCGATTTTGAAGTTATAAATGTTGACGGCACCGATCGAGTTGCCCTTCTAAAGGAACTAGCCAACGCATCGGCAATCTTGGTTCGCTCGGCAACTCAGGTTGATACTGAAGCCATCGCGCATGCCCCAAAGTTGAAAGTAATCGCCAGAGCTGGAGTCGGTTTAGACAATGTTGATATCAAGGCCGCGACCAGCGCCGGGGTGATGGTTGTTAATGCACCAACATCGAATGTTATTTCGGCTGCTGAACTAGCCATCGGGCATATTTTTGCTTTAGCCAGACACATTCCAGATGCGAATACATCATTGAAAAATGGGCTGTGGCAGCGTTCGAAATTTACCGGTGTTGAACTTTATGAGAAAACTATTGGAATTGTAGGTCTTGGTCGGATCGGAACATTAGTTGCTCAGCGACTAGCTGGCTTTGGAGCAACGCTAATCGGTTATGACCCGTATGTGACCGCAGCAAGAGCTGAACAGATTGGCGTTGAACTTGTGGATCTAGAGAATCTGATGCAACGCTCAGATTTCATAACCATCCACATTCCAAAAACTGCAGAAACCACAGGGCTAATTGGCACTAAGGAATTTTCTATCGCCAAGGAGAATCTAAGAATTGTAAATGCCTCTCGCGGGGGCATCATTGACGAGGATGCGCTTTTTCAGGCTTTGCAGAGCAAAAAGATTGCGGCTGCTGGTTTGGATGTATTCGTAAATGAACCACCAACCGGCTCGCCGCTTTTGGAACTAGAAAATATTATTGTCACTCCGCATTTAGGAGCATCTACCGATGAAGCCCAGGAGAAGGCGGGAATCTCGGTAGCCAAGAGTGTTCGACTGGCTCTGGCGGGAGATCTTGTTCCAGATGCAGTCAACGTTGCCGGCGGTGTAATTGACCCTTCGGTTAGACCTGGAATTGCTCTGATGGAAAATATGGGGCAGATTCTATTTGGCATTTCTGGCGGAAATGTTGCTTCTATTGACGTTGAAGTTCGCGGTGAGATTGCCTCTCATGATGTTTCTGTTTTGAAATTAGCTGGACTCAAGGGCTTCTATCAAAATGCGGTAACCGAGCAGGTTTCCTACGTGAATGCTCCGCTACTTGCCGAATCAAGGGGAGTGGAAGTGCGGCTTTCGGTTGATTCAAAAAGCGAAGAATATCGAAATGTGACCACCATTAGGGCAGCGCTGCAAGACGGGTCAGTTTGCTCGGTTTCAGGAACGGTGATTGGTCCGAAACTGATTCAAAAGATAGTCAACATCAATGGCTACGACATTGATTTAGCTGTGGCTAAGCACCTGGTGATGATGATTTACAACGATCGACCTGGTGTGGTGGCAATCTACGGTAAGGCTTTTGCTGAAAACAATATCAACATTGCCGCAATGCAGATTGCAAGAAACTCTAAAGGCGGCAAAGCATTATCGGTAATAACCGTTGATTCTCCGGTGCCCGGGGAAGTCTTGGAACAGGTTTCAGTCGGCATTGATGCCGAAGTGCTCAAAGCAATCAGCCTAGGTCTCGACTAAATACTCGGCTCCATCGACAGTTCTCTACCCGAATCAACCCAGCCCTGTGTTCCACCTGCTACCGAGACTACGTCGAATCCTTCTGATTCGAGATAGTTAGCGATTGTGAGCGATCTGGCACCGGATCGACAAATAACAAAGATTCTTGCCCCGTCATCTAATTCGCCTAGACGATTAGGGACATCATTCATCGGGATGTGCAAGGCGTTTGGGACGTGGCCATCCTGCCATTCGTGATCTTCTCGAACATCAAGAACAAAGCCCCTATTTGCTATTGCTTCGGCCAGTTCGCTTACTGTGACTTCAGTTGCCATTAGCTATTCCTCCAAGTCTTAGTTTAGGTAAAGTTGTTAATAGGTTCGAGATTGGAGCAGTTGTGAAGAGTTTGAGAGTCTTATTCGCTGCGGTTGTCGCTGCCAGCCTAGTAGCTGGCTTAACCAGCTGTTCTGGGGTCAAGCTCGATGTCACGGATGTTACGGCGATTGTTGATATTAGATCCGCCGATGAGTTCGAGAAGAGCCACATCGTCGGTTCAATAAATATGGATTTTGACGCTGGTTATTTTGCGGCCGAGGCCACAAACTTGCGCCGCAACGGCAAGTATTACCTATACGGTAAAGACGAAGCACAGGTCTCTAAAGCTATGGATGAGTTGAATGTAATGGGCTTTGTCAATGTGACCAACATTGGAAGTTTCGAGGATGCTAAACGGCTACTACCACTCGGAGTTACTCCTTAGTGTCTAATAAAACTTGGGATAAGAAGTATTCCACCGAAGAATACATTTATACCAAAACTGCTAATCGCTTTGTTATTGAATACTGTGAATCCCTAACGGGAAAAACCGCAATTGATTTAGCCGGTGGGGAGGGCAGAAACTCTATTTGGTTGGCCAAACAGGGGTTCCTGGTTGAAAACATAGATTTCTCTCAAGTAGCTCTGGACAAGTTTTTGAAATTTGCTGAAGAGGAAAAGCTTGGAAGCAAAGTTCTAGCAACCTTAGCTGGTGCCACGAAATTTAGCTCACAACTTGATCAGGTGGATCTTGGAGTTATCGCCTACCTGCAGATTCCGCAGCGCAAATTAGCCAAGGCAATTAAGCGCCTTTCTCAAAAGATAAAGCCAGGTGGCCATCTATTTGGCGTTTGGCATTCAAGAGATAACCTAACTGGTGGTTTCGGTGGCCCACGAGATCCAAAGGTGCTGCCAGATCTCGACAGTATTGGTAAAGCGCTTAGTGGCTTAGGCTTCGAGATTGTTGAACTCAAGAATAGAGATGGCCAAATTCAGACCCGCGAGGGGCTAAAGCCCTCAATCACGCTGGTGCTTTTAGCTAAGCGAGTAAGCAACTAACAAAGTAAAGTTGGATTATCTCAATCCAGAAAGTGTTCCTAGAGTGTCTAAGCAAATAAGCATTGGTGTAATCGGTGGCGATGGAATTGGCCCTGAGGTTACTCGTTTAGCGCTCCAGGCCATCGAACTTTCAACCCGTGGTTCCGGAGTTGAATTCAACACCACTGAGTATGACTTTGGCGCTAAGCGCTACCTCGCCACTGGAGAGGTACTAACTGATTCCGATTTGGTTTCACTGAGTCAACACGATGCAATCTTGCTCGGTGCTATCGGGGATCCAAGTGTTCCATCTGGAGTTTTAGAGCGCGGACTTTTACTTAAGTTGCGATTTAGCTTTGATCACTTTATAAACCTCAGGCCAACAAAACTGTATCCAGGGGTAGTTAGCCCGTTGGCAGATGCCGGCAAGATTGATTTTGTTGTTGTTCGCGAGGGCACCGAAGGCGCTTATGTTGGCAACGGCGGGGCCATTCGAGTGGGCACCGACGAAGAAGTCGCGAACGAGACTTCAGTAAATACTCGCTTTGGCGTTGAGCGCTGTGTTAGGTATGCCTTTGAGTTAGCAGCCAATCGCGATCGAAAAAAACTTACCCTGGTGCATAAGCACAATGTCTTGATCAACGCCGGTTCACTTTGGGCTAGAACAGTCGATGAGGTCGCAAAGGAATTCCCAAGTGTGAGTGTTGAGTATCAGCATGTTGATGCGGCAACCATTTACTTGGTGACCAATCCCGAACGTTTCGACGTAATTGTTACCGACAATCTCTTTGGCGATATACTCACTGATCTAGCGGCTGCCATCGGTGGCGGAATTGGTTTAGCGGCTTCAGGAAATATCAACCCCACCGGTGAATTCCCAAGCATGTTCGAGCCAGTGCACGGCTCGGCACCTGATATTGCAGGCAAGAACATCGCTGATCCAACAGCGGCGATACTTTCCGCAGCCATGCTTTTGGATCATCTGGGTAATCCAGTAGCGGCCGCCAGGATAGAAAGTGCCGTGGCAAGCGATCTGGCAAACCGAGGAGCGACAAAGCGCAGCACTAGCGAAATCGCCGAAAGCATTTTCAGCAAACTTTAGAGACGGAAGAACATGGAATTCAAATTAATCAAATCTGATCACCCGCTTTCGGATCAAGAGCGTGATGCGCTACTTGAAAACCCTGCTTTCGGTGTGAACTTCACTGACCACCAGGTAATTATTGAGTGGACTGAAGAAAACGGCTGGCAAAACGCCAGGGTCGAAGCCTACGGCCCCATCTTGCTGGATCCGTCAAGCGCAGTGCTGCACTACGGTCAAGAAGTATTTGAAGGCATCAAGGCTTATCGTCACGAAGACGGCTCCATCCATACCTTTAGACCTGAGGCAAATGGTAGGAGGATGCAGCTCTCGGCTCGTCGAATGGCATTGCCTGAGTTACCAGTTGAAGATTTTGTTGAATCGCTTAGAGCACTGATCTCAATTGATCACGCTTGGGTACCAGAGCCGGTAAACGAGAAGACTTTATATTTCAGGCCATTTGAAATCGCTGCCGAAAATTTTCTAGGTGTTAGAGCTGCCAAGCGAGCCGAGTATCGAGTTATCGCAAGCCCAGTTGGCCCATATTTCACTGGTGGAATCAAACCTGTCTCTATCTGGATAGCGCTGGATTCAGCTCGGGCGGGAAAGTATGGAACTGGCGAGGCTAAAACCGGAGGAAACTATGCCGCCAGCTTAATTTCTCAAAACGAGGCTTACGCCAATGGCTGTTCGCAGGTTCTATTCTTGGATGCCGACACGCACACCACTATCGAAGAGTTTGGTGGAATGAACATATTCCTCGTTTACAAAAACGGCCCTGTGGTCACCCCAGCACTTGATGGAACAATTCTTCACGGAATTACTAGGGACTCGATTATTCAATTGCTCCGTGACCGCGGTGTTGAAGTTCAGGAACGTCAGGTGACCCTATCCGAGCTAAGGGATGGCTATAACTCAGGAGCAATTAGCGAGGTATTTGCCTGCGGTACCGCAGCAGTAATTACCCCAGTTGGTAACTTTGTTAGCCGCAAGGAAACAATCGGTCCAGAAAACCCTGAGCCAGGGGAATTAACAGTTAGTTTGCGCGAGGAGCTAACCGGTATTCAGTATGGGCGAATCCCAGATCGACACAACTGGTTAGTGAAACTGCACTAATGCGAATTGCAAAATTCCAAGCTGGCGACAAACTCGCTTGGGGGCTAGTTGATGGCCCAGAACTGGTTGTTTTTCGCGGCCATCCACTATTTCAAGGCTATGAAACTACCGGAGAGCGTTACGCTCTGAAAGATGTAACACTGCTACCACCGATATTGCCGACAAGCAAAATCGTCTGCATTGGCAAGAACTATGCAGATCACGCTGCTGAGATGGGTGGAGAAGTTCCAGCAGAGCCACTAATTTTCCTCAAGCCGACAACTTCGGTAATCGGCCCTGAAGAGCAGATCGTTCTCCCAGAAATTTCAAAGCAAGTTGATTACGAAGGGGAATTAGCAATAGTAATAGGCGAAGTGGCCAAAAACGTAACTATGGAAGAATCTGGAGATTACATCTGGGGATACACAGTCGCTAATGATGTCACCGCTCGAGATATTCAAAACATTGATGGCCAGTGGACTAGAGCTAAAGGGTTCGATACCTTCTGTCCGATTGGACCATGGATTGAAACCGAGTTCAGTCCAGATGGGCAAATTCTAGAAACCAAAGTTGATGGTGAGACAAGGCAGCAGGCCTCTATCGATTCGCTTATTCACAAAGTGCCAAGAATAATTCAGCATGTATCGCAAGCCATGACATTGTTACCTGGGGACATAATTCTCACTGGTACCCCAGCGGGTATCGGCCCGATAACTTCTGGACAAACAGTCGAAGTAAGTATCGAGGGCATCGGAGTGCTCACTAATCCCGTCGCTTAGACTTATCTGGTTATGGCAAATCAAATTACAGCACCATTTACAACTGCAACCGGTAGAGATATCCGCGTTCGCTTTTGTCCATCACCGACGGGAACACCGCACGTTGGTTTAGTTAGAACAGCCCTGTTCAACTGGGCTTATGCTCGTCACACTGGTGGAACATTCATTTTCCGCATTGAAGACACTGATGCTGAGCGTGATAGCGAAGAATCATTTGAGATGATCCTTGATGGGTTGCGTTGGTTGGGTCTGAACTGGGATGAAGGAGTTGGGGTGGGTGGTCCAAATGAGCCCTACCGACAATCCCAGCGCACCGAGATTTATCTAGAGATAATTGAGAAACTAAAGGCTTCAGGCCATGTTTATGAGAGCTATCTAACCGGTGAAGAGATCGATGAGCGGAACAAGGCGAATGGTCGAGCCGTTCAACTTGGCTACGATAACTCGGAACGAGAATTATCCGAAGAGCAGAAAGCCAAATACCGTGCAGAGGGGAGAACCCCTGCGCTTCGGGTTCGGGTGCCTGATGTTGACATCACCTTCACTGATCTAGTTCGCGGTGAGATCACCTTCCCAGCAGGCTCTTTCCCTGATTTTGTTGTGGTGAGGCCAAACGGGCAGCCGCTTTATACACTGGTCAACCCGGTTGATGATGCGCTGATGGGTGTGACTCATGTTTTGCGTGGCGAGGATTTACTTTCTTCAACACCAAGGCAGATCGCACTTTACAACGCGATGTATGAAGCTGGAATTACAAAATTCATTCCTCAGTTTGGACACCTGCCATTTGTAATGGGTGAAGGAAATAAAAAGCTCAGCAAAAGAGACCCTGAATCAAATCTATTTCACCATCGTGATCGAGGATTCATTCCAGAGGGTTTGCTAAATTACCTGGCTCTGCTAGGTTGGAGCATCAGCGCTGAAAGAGATGTCTTCACTCTCGATGAGATGGTTGCTGCATTTGACGTGAAAGATGTGAATCCTAATCCTGCTCGATTCGATCAGAAAAAAGCAGATGCCATAAACGCTTCCCACATTCGCTTACTAAGCATTGAAGATTTCACCAAGCGAATAATTCCTTATTTACAAAAAGAGAATGTAATCGGATCAGAACCATCCGAAATCGAATTAGACATTTTGCGCAAGGCTGCCCCTTTAATTCAGGAGCGAATCACAGTTTTGAGTGAAGCAGTTCCGATGCTTTGGTTCTTATTCTGTGAGGCTAGGGATGTAGTGATTGAACCGGATGCCAAGGCAGGACTACCAGAAAACAGCAAAGCAATTATCGACGCTTCTATTGCAGTCCTAGATGATATTGACCTAAGCAAATGGCAAACCGAGACCATTCAGCAGGTTCTAAATACAAAGCTGATTGAGCAATTGGGTGAGAAACCAAGAAATGCCTTTGGTCCACTAAGAACAGGCATTTCAGGTCGCCGGGTGTCACCACCGTTATTTGAGTCCATGGAGATCCTTGGTAAAGAGGAGACCCTGGCTCGCCTGAAACTGTTTGCCAGCCACGTTTAGCCCCAGATAGAATGGGAAATCGAGCCCATTGGGCTCTCTTGGGATATGGTGTAATTGGCAACACGAGTGATTCTGGTTCATTTGTTCTAGGTTCGAGTCCTGGTATCCCAGCTCTAGGTAAGGCTAAAACCCTTGCCTTTATTGCTTTAATGGGGATGTGCGAAAACTAGATCGTAATGAAGCAGACCTTTACTTCGAACTGCTCGAGGCCAACCAGGCCAAGATTCTCAAAGATCTTAGAAAGCGACTGGTGAAGCTTGCTGGGGCCGAGAGAGATTTGATTATCAGCTATCAGTTACCGACCATACGGGTTTCTGGAAAGAACTTCTTGGCCTTTGCAGCCTGGAAGAACTTCTACTCGATCTATCTGTTATCCGGCTCGCTCGGTAAGAAATTGGTCAAATCGCTAAAGCAAGGCGAATTGGATAAATCAGTTATTCGCTTCGGCTGGGACGAAAAAGTTACCGATCAAACCCTAGAGCTAATCATCAAAGCCAAAAAGAAAGAACTAATCGAGCGGGCTAAAGTTCGATAGATTCACCAGGTAGCAGGTAGTTGAACTTGCCACCCTTACTCTCGGTGATAGCCCTGACTCTACCATTATTCAAGTTGTGGCCGAATTCGCTGAGCAGAGCATTATGAGTTGGCATCGACTGATTATGCTCAACCGCCGAGACAAAATCCATAACTTCGGACATCTTGAGCCAAGGGGCACTGGTCGGCACGGCGAGCATTTCAACTTTTCTATCTGGCATCGTAAAGCTGTCACCTGGATAGTAGAGAAGATTATTGACTAGTACCCCGCGATTTTCAATCACCGGAATGCTCGGATGGATTACCGCATGCAGATCGCCGAAAAACTCTAAGCTGAACGGACCTAGTTCGTAGTAGTCACCGTGGTAAACCACAACGGTGTTGTAATTGGTAAGGCGCTTTGCAACATCGCTCGGACAGTAAATCAAAGCTTCAGGGTTCAAATCGATGATGCGATCTAGTTGCTCCTCATAGCAGTGGTCATCGTGGGCGTGGGTAATTACTACCGCGATGACTTCAGTTAGCTTGTCTTGAGGCTCGGAGTATGCCCCTGGATCTAAAACTAGCTTTTTGCCAGCCTGCTCAAATATCAGGCAGGCGTGTGTCTGCTTGGTAACCTTCATAAGTTGAGAATACAAGTTGAAAAGCATTTATTGGCTATAATTGGTAATACCCCCATGGGGTATTCAAGGAGAATCAGCAAATATGTCCCATCCACTTGAGCACGACTGCAAGGCCCATAACTCGGCAAAAGACCCTCGTTGTGTCTGTGATCACAACCCGGGTGGGGAATGCCACTGCCCGCCGAATGAATGTAAATGTGACCGCCAGCATCACCTAATTGGTGAAACTCAGGAAGGTCACAACTGCTGTGCTACCGGAGGCGAGCATCAGCATGCTGATTCGCATTCGCATGACCACGCGCATCACGGTCATGAAGGACATGACCACAGTCACCACGATCCAAACATGTTCAAAAAGCAGGTTTTGTTCTCCTCCTTGCTAACTATCCCTGCCGTTTACTTCTCACACACGGTGCAGATGCTGCTGGGCTACCAAGCAATTAGTTTCCCAGGGTCAAACTACATCCCGGCGGTTGCCGGCATCATCTTGTTCTTTAGTTCGGGCAGAGTATTTCTAACCACCGGTTGGCAGGAGATTCGGGCTAAAAAGCCCGGCATGATGGCGCTAATTGCTATGGCATTGACTGTTGCTTTTGCCTACTCGCTTTTCTTGACTACCTCCGATTTACTCGGATATAACTTCGGGCACATGGACTTTTGGTGGGAGCTAGCCACTCTGGTCACCATCATGCTGATTGGTCACTGGATAGAAATGTCAGCGGTGATGAGCGCATCAAACGCGCTTGGTGAACTAAAGAGCTTGCTTCCGGATACCGCACTCAAAGTGACAGGTAAAAAGCAGGTAACCGTTCCGGTAAGTCAAATCAACATCGGTGATGAAATTATGGTTGGCCCTGGCGCATCCGTTCCGGTTGACGGAGTGGTGCTCACCGGTTCGGCAAAACTTGATGAGTCGATGCTCACTGGAGAATCAACCTTGGTCGAAAAAACTGAAGGTTCCACCGTTTTTGCTGGAACCACAGTTAGTGCCGACAGCAATC
Organism: Rhodoluna sp.; assembly: GCA_030831605.1. Lineage (GTDB taxonomy): Bacteria > Actinomycetota > Actinomycetes > Actinomycetales > Microbacteriaceae > Rhodoluna. Next base: position 25,994 of record JAURKU010000055.1, on the reverse strand, counting down.
TAAAACTCGGCTCACTTGTAATTCAAGCCACTGGTACAGGTGCGAACACCGCATTTAGCCAGATTCTAAAACTGGTGGAACAGGCCCAGCAGTCGAAATCTAAAACTCAGCGGCTTGCCGATCAGGCAGCTGGCTGGTTGTTCTATGTTGCTTTTGCAGCCGCTTTGGTAACCGCTATCTATTGGTGGCTCAATGGAACCCAGAGCGCTGATTTCGTTTTAGAACGCATCGTAACTGTCTTAGTGATCGCCTGCCCACATGCTCTTGGGCTAGCAATTCCGCTGGTCACGTCAATAACCACCGCCAAGGCAGCTACCTCTGGCCTACTAATCCGAAACCGTCAGATGTTTGAACAGGCGGCAAAACTGCACGCCGTGCTATTTGATAAAACTGGAACTCTTACCTACGGAAAACGTGGCGTTAGTGCGATTCGTATTGCCAACAAATCTAAGCTCCAAGACGAGGGTAAAGTTCTTGCGCTTGCTGCTGCAGTGGAATTTAACAGCGAACATTCAATCGCTAAGGCCATAGTTCAGGCAGCTAATAAACGCAATCTGAAGCTAAACCAGGCTAAGGGCTTCGAGGCCCTAGCTGGTAAGGGAGTTAGCGCTCAGGTCGGTAAATTTGAAGTTCTCGTTGGCTCTCCGGCCATGCTGGTTGAGCGCAACATCCGAATGGAAGTAATAGATCTGGTTTGGGCTGATCAAGCCACCGGTTCTGGCAGCACGGTTATCTGTGTCGTAGTTGATGGAGTCCTCGAGGGCCTGATTAAGCTAGGTGATTTGATTAGGGAATCAGCTGCCCAGGCTGTTTATGAGTTGCAGCGAGAGCGAATCCGTGTCGGCATGCTGACCGGGGATGCTAGCGGTGTAGCCAATTATGTTGCTAAGGAAATTGGCGTAAGCGAGATATTCGCCGAGACGCTTCCTTGGCAAAAGGCAGAGAAAATCAAAGATCTTCAAAAGGATAAGTCAGTTGTTGGATTTGTCGGTGATGGTGTGAATGACGCTCCAGCTTTAGCCCAGGCTGATGTGAGCTTTGCGGTTGGAGCGGGAACCAACGTGGCGATTGAATCAGCAGGCATCGTGCTAATTAGCGATGACCCGCAGGCTGTTGTGCGAGCGGTAAAGCTAAGTAAGCGGGTCAGGGCTAAATCACTGCAGAATTTGTGGTGGGCTGCCGGTTATAACATTCTGGCAATACCTTTAGCAGCTGGCTTGTTCATGCCGCTAGGTTTAGTTCTAACTCCTGCACTGGGAGCCGTATTGATGTCAGTATCAACTCTGATAGTTGCCATTAATGCCCAGACTCTCAGAAAGAAGTAATGGGGAAGCTAGGGATAGTTATAAATCCGAGCTCAGGCCGCGGCAGGGGTAAACGCGATGGCGAATTAGCCAAAGCGGAGTTTGAAAAGCACGGTGTTGATCTTCTCGATTTATCTGGTCCAGATTTTGTTACTGCAAGTAAAAACGCAAATGATGCAGTAAAAGATGGATCCATCGATGGTTTGGTAGTTGTTGGGGGAGACGGCATGTTTCATCTAGCTGTAAATGCTACGGCGAAGACTGATGTTCCGATTGGACTGATTGCCTCTGGCACCGGAAATGACTCTGCCAGAGCGCTTGGTATTCCGATTCATGATGTAGCAGCTTGCGTTAAGAGAATTGTAGAGAAATTCGACAAGACCAGATTGGTTGATCTAATTGAATCGATTTCAGATTCCAGACATTTTTATTCTTTCGGTGCTGTCAGTGCCGGGTTTGATGCCTTGGTCAATAAGCGGGCAAACACTTGGCGCTGGATAAAAGGACCAATCAAATATCGTTTTGCTATGTATCGCGAACTTGCCGCATTCAAGCCAATTTCATATCGAGCCGTGATTGATGGAGTAGAAAGAATATTCAAAGCAAATCTCTGCACCGTGGCTAACTCACCAAGTTACGGGGGTGGCCTTTACATCACCCCTAAGGCAGAGGTTGAAGATGGAACCTTAGATTTATTTATTCTGAATTCGATTAGCCGGCTTGAACTAATCAGACTTTTTCCAACTGTCTATGAGGGCAAACACGTTACTCATCCAGCTGTCGAGATAATTCGAGCAGAGAAGGTAATTCTTGATTCACCCGGTATGCCGGCATATTCTGATGGCGAGCATGTTGGGCAATCCCCAGTAACCTGCCAGATAGCACCAAAAGCTCTTCGGGTTTACGCCTAGGACTCTGGGGCTGGTTCAAACCCTCCGGCTCTGGCATAATAGAGAGGTTGCTTTGACGGCCCCATCGTTTAGCGGCCTAGGACGCTGCCCTCTCACGGCAGTAGCGCGGGTTCAAATCCCGCTGGGGTCACCAATTCCGCCGGCAAATGCTTGGCGGAATTATTTTTAGGACACAGGCTAGGGTTTAACTGATGCAGCTAACCGAATTTCAACCGCAGTTTGTCCGCTCTTTAGCCAGTGGACTAATCGATCAGGTCTGCTTCGTCCCTCACCTACCAACTCCTGGGGGCGATGTGCTTGCCACCAAAACCTTCAATCAGGTCGGCGGAGCGTTGAATCTAGAAGCCACAGTTAGCCGACTTGGGCTAAAAGCAATTCACAGCACCCCGCTTGGCCACGGGCCTCGAGCCGATCAGATTCGTGAGGCTATGCGAAGAGAAAACGTTGAAATCGAGGCAATCGAGGATTATTCGAGCGGTGACAGCGGATTGTGTATGACATTTGTAGAGCCGAACGGTCAGCGCAGTTTCGTAACCCAGAGTGGAGCCGAAGGGCTTAGGGATATTCGTGAGCTAGAACAGTACGACTACTCAGCGGAGAGTTGGCTGGTAATTTACGGCTACGAACTTGTCTATCCAACCTCTCGAACTGCTTTTCAGCAATTATTTGACTCAGGGAGAATCAACAGCAAGATTGTCTTTGACCCAGGGCCAACCACCGCTGAGTTATCGGAACAATTCTTGACCTGGTTGGGTAAAAACGCAACCTTGATTTCCTGCAATCAAAGTGAATTTGAAAAGCTTCGTTCGTATCTCTCACCAGAGGTATGGTTACTACTTCGCAAGGGTGCTGAAGGAGCCGAGCTTCATCATGGCGGTCAACTGGTCGCAAATGCACCAGGACGAAAAGTTCCGGTAGTTGATACCAATGGGGCGGGGGATGTTCACACTGGTGCTTTTCTGGCAGCCTTAGCAGCTGGCAACTCAGCTCAGGAATCGCTCGAATTGGCCTGCCGCGCAGCTGAATTTTCGATTCAGCTAGAAGGTGGCTGCAGCGGCCCTACTTGGCAGCAGCTGCTTGAGCTGCGTTAGATTTACGACCTAGAGTTACCGACAAAAGAGCGATTGTAATAACCGGTATCAGCGCAAATAAGTTCAATCCAGCAAATGCTACTGCAGTCAGGATGCTTCCGGCTACCGCTCCACCGGTTGCCCCGGATAAATTCATCAGGGAATCGCTAACACCTTGAACGTTGGTTTTTTCATCCGCCGGTAGTGAAGAAGATAGCAGTGCTGAACCGGCTACAGTTGCCGCTGACCAGCCAAGCCCCAACAGAGTAAGGCCGATGGTTACCATCCAGCGGTTGTCTTGTCCGAATCCGGCTGTAGATAGTGCCGCTAGGAAGGTTAACTGCCCAATTACGATCATCGGGATCTTGCCAACTTTGTCAGCAACAATTCCCATCACTGGGGACAGCGCATACATGCCGGCAATGTGAAGGCTAATGGTGAACCCAACAACTACGATGTCGTAGCCGAGATTTTGCATGTGTACCGGTGTCATGCTCATTACTGAAACCATCACCATATGAGATAGTGCGATGCTTATCACGGCATACCGAGCGAGAGCATTTTGCTTCAATGTGGACAAGGCAGACTTCAAAGAAATCTTGTGCTTGGGTAATCCGGCATCTACTTGAATCTGCTGTGCGTATTTCAGTGGATCTGGCTTTAGTCCAAACCAGAAAACCGAGGTAGACAAAATCTGTGCGGCAACAGTGAATAGAAATGGTCCGGTGAGCGAGGGCAAACCTAGAAAGTTTCCAAGGGCTTCACCCGGACCGAAGAGGTTTGGTCCGGTCACTGCTCCAACGGTAGTTGCCCAAACCACCAAGCCGATAGATCTTCCGGTGCGACCGGTTATCGGGATATCGGTAGCGGCAAATCTAGCTTGCAAGCCAGTGGCCGAGCCAGCACCTAATAGGAAAATAGCCAGAAGCAGCAGGGGGAAGAACCTGATTGTTGCCGCCAATATAACCAACATCGCGCCACTGATGGCAAAAGCGGCGCCAATTGCCAAAGCCGGTCGACGGCCCTTGGCATAGGCAAGCCGGGAGAGCGGAATAGCCCAAACGGCAGCGCCCAGAGTGCTAAATGTGGCTGCGGCACCAGCCCAGGCCTCGGTTCCACTGAGATCGCGGGCTAAAAGGGAGCCAATTGAGAGCACCGAACCTAGTCCAAATCCGCCTAAAACCTGGCCAAGGGCCAAAACCCTGATGGTTCGGCGGTGAATTTGCTCAATATTGCTCACCCTGCCAATCTACGCCACGCTGGTAAACTTGAGGTTCAACCTCATTTATTAGGTGTCCAAAGATGGCCGAAAAACCCCTAACCCTTGCCGAAAAGATTTGGCAAGACCACCTGGTGGTCAAGGGTGAGTCTGGCGCACCTGATTTGCTCTATATCGACCTGCATCTGGTCCATGAGGTTACCAGCCCTCAGGCTTTTGATGGATTGAGATTGGCCGGCCGTCAGGTTAGAAGACCAGATTTGACCATAGCTACCGAAGATCACAACACCCCAACCATCGATATCGACAAGCCAATCGCTGATCCAACCAGTAGGACTCAGATTGAGGCACTGAGGAAAAACGCCAAAGAGTTTGGCATCAGAATTCATTCCCTGGGGGATATCGACCAGGGCATTGTCCACGTAGTCGGCCCGCAACTTGGCCTAACTATGCCTGGGATCACCGTGGTTTGTGGCGATTCACACACTTCTACCCATGGAGCATTTGGTGCCTTAGCCATGGGTATTGGCACCAGTGAAGTGGAGCACGTTCTAGCTACCCAAACCTTGCCTCTGGCTCCATTTAAGACCATGGCGATAAATGTCGAGGGAACGCTTCGCGAAGGGGTTACTGCAAAAGATATCATCCTTGCCGTAATTGCCCAGATCGGTACCGGTGGTGGCCAGGGCTATGTTCTGGAATACCGAGGCAGCGCTATCCGATCGCTTTCGATGGAAGGCAGAATGACAATCTGCAACATGTCGATTGAGGCCGGAGCAAGAGCTGGCATGGTCGCACCTGATGAGACAACTTTTGCTTATTTGAAATCCAGGCCGCATGCACCAACCGGGAATAACTGGGATGAGGCAGTTCAGTATTGGAAGACTCTAGTCACTGATGAGAATGCTGTTTTTGATAAAGAAGTCTTTTTAGATGCCTCAGCATTAGATCCGTTTGTAACTTGGGGGACAAATCCGGGCCAAGGTGTATCACTAAATGATGTTGTGCCGGATCCGGATAGTTTTAGTGATGCCAACGAACGTGCTGCAGCAATAAGGGCACTGGAGTACATGGATCTAAGACCTGGAATCAAAATGAAAGATATCAAAGTCGACACTGTATTTCTGGGTTCTTGCACTAATTCGAGAATTGAAGATCTTCGGGCTGCTGCAAAGATTATTCAAGGAAAGAAAAAAGCAGACAACATTCGAATGATGGTGGTACCAGGGTCGCAGAAGGTGAGGGTTCAAGCCGAAAAAGAAGGTTTGGATAAGATCTTCAAAGATTTTGGGGCTGAATGGCGCTTCGCCGGTTGCTCAATGTGTCTGGGTATGAATCCGGATCAACTATCCCCAGGCGAGCGTGCAGCGTCAACTTCAAACCGTAACTTTGAAGGACGCCAGGGTAAAGGCGCTAGGACACATTTAGTTTCGCCTTTGGTAGCAGCGGCTACCGCAATTCGCGGGACTCTCTCCGCCCCAGCAGATTTAGGAGAGAACTGATGGAAAAATTCAGCACTTTCACCGGGGTCGCGGTTCCACTTAGAAGATCAAATGTTGATACCGATCAGATTATTCCTGCCGTTTATCTAAAGAGAATTACCAAATCAGGTTTTGAAGATGCCTTATTTGCCTCTTGGCGAAATGATCCGGAGTTTGTGCTAAACCAAGCTCCTTACGCTAAAGGTGAGGTGCTAGTTGCTGGCCCTGATTTTGGCACGGGCTCCTCTAGAGAGCATGCGGTATGGGCGTTGCGGGATTATGGTTTTAGAGTCGTGCTCTCAGCTAAGTTTGCCGACATTTTTCGCGGAAATGCAGGTAAACAGGGGCTTGTTACTGGGCAAATCACCGAAGCTGAAACAGAACTACTCTGGCGGGCAATTGAGGAAAATCCTGGTGTTGAAATCACCGTGGACCTTACTACCAAGGTCGCTAGGTTAAAAGATATCTCGGTTAGTTTTGAGATTGACGAATACACGAGGTGGCGTTTATTGGAAGGCTTGGATGACATTGCGCTCACGCTGACTCACCAATCAGCGATCGATGAATTTGAAAAACGACGTCCAGCTTGGATGCCGAAGACACTACCAGCGAGGAACTAGATGAGTCAGATAACAGTAGACGGTGGAAAACCGCTAGTTGGTAGAGTCGATGTCCGCGGAGCAAAGAATTTAGTCACCAAAGCCATGGTTGCTGCGATTCTGGGCGAGAGCGCAAGCGTTCTAAAAGATGTTCCAAAGATTAGTGACGTTGAAGTTGTTCAGCGCTTACTTGAACTGCATGGTGTGAAGATCGACTTTGATGACTCAGGTGTTATGAAGTTAGATCCAACCAATGTCAAGTCAGCTCGCATGGTTGATATCGATGCCCATGCCGGTTCCTCGCGTATCCCAATTTTGTTCTGTGGTCCACTCCTACATCAACTAGGCGAAGCCTTTATTCCTGATTTGGGAGGGTGTCACATCGGTGATCGTCCGGTGGATTATCACTTTGATGTGTTGAGAAGTTTTGGTGCTGTGATTGAGAAACTTCCAAACGGAACGAGGCTTTCTGCCCCTGAAGGTCTAAAAGGGGCCAAGATTTCTCTTCCTTATCCAAGCGTTGGCGCTACCGAGCAGGTCTTGCTGACGGCAACTAAAGCCGAAGGCTTGACTGAGTTATCTGGCGCAGCAGTTGAACCAGAGATCATGGATTTGATCGCTATTTTGCAGAAGATGGGTGCGATTATCTCAGTAGATACCGACCGAGTGATTCGAATTGAGGGAGTGAGCTCGCTCAACGGCTATACCCACCGCGCGCTGTTTGATCGTAACGAGGCGGCTTCCTGGGCGGCCGCAGCGCTAGCCACCGGTGGTGAAATCATGGTGGGCGGGGCCAGGCAACTGGAGATGACTGCCTTTCTAAACGTGTTCCGCAAAATCGGTGGCGCTTTCGAGATCGAAGATGACGGCATCAGATTTAGCCACCCTGGTGGAGAACTACAACCGGTGGTTATTGAAACTGATGTTCACCCCGGCTTTATGACCGACTGGCAACAGCCACTGGTTGTCGCTCTTACTCAGGCAACCGGCTTGTCGATTGTTCATGAAACTGTCTACGAGAACCGCTTTGGCTTCACCGAAGCGCTAAATCAAATGGGAGCCCAGATTCAGATTTACCGCGAATGTCTCGGTGGTAACCCATGTCGCTTCGGTCAGCGAAACTTCTATCATTCTGCGGTTATCTCAGGCCCAACCAAGCTCAAGGGAGCAGATATTAGAGTTCCCGATCTTCGTGGCGGTTTTAGTCACATGGTGGCAGCGCTTGCCGCAGAGGGAAGATCTAATGTCACAAACGTTCAGCTCATTTCGCGCGGCTATGAGCACTTCCTCGACAAATTAACCGCCCTGGGTGCTTCATTTAGTTATACGGAATAATCTGATGGCTAAGAAATCATCGCAGTCACTTCAAATGCCGGAATTAAAACCCGGCAGAGAAATAACCTGGCAGATGCGCGTTTTGGCCGTCATACTTCGGCCCTGGGTGAGACTGCTTTATAAAGTAAAAGTCACGGGGATGGAGAACCTGCCAAAAAGTGGCGGCTATGTCCTTGCGGCTAATCACGTGACCACTGTTGATGCACTTGCCGTTGCGTACATGATGTATTTCCGATTGCATCGAGCACCCCACTTTTTAGCTAAAGAAGGCCTATTCAAGACTCCAATTGTTGGGCCAGTGCTACTAGCTGTCGGGCAAATTCCGGTTTTTCGTGGACAAAGAAAAAACAACGATCCGATGGAAGCCGCCTACAAAGTTCTTCGGGCCGGCCACGTCATTGGAATCTTTCCTGAGGGGACTCTTACTCGCGATCCAGATCTTTGGCCGATGCGAGGAAGAACCGGCGCAATTCGATTAGCAATCGAAACTGGTGTTCCGATTGTTCCAGTTGGGCAATGGGGAACCGAAAAAGTTATGGAAACCTACTCTTCAAAACTCATGCCAAAGCCTTGGCACAAGGTGAATATCGTCATCGGTAAACCAATAGATATCTCAGCTTATGTAGATAAAAAGACATCCACCGAGGATCTTGTGCTTCTTACCGAGCGGGTTATGAACGAGATAACCAAACTAGTTGAACAGCTTCGTGGTGAGAAAGCGCCAAGTAAAAGGTTTGTACCAAGTGAACATGGGTTACCAGATCACGGTAATTTCAAGAAGTTTTTAATTATCAAGGCAGAAAACGAGCGGCGGGCAAGCCTCGGGCTAGCCCCACTACCTGCCAACGCCAAAGTGAAATTTGGCAAAATTCGTTATAAGGGGAAGGGCTAGACGATGGCAAAAATTGCAGTGATCGGCGCTGGTTCCTGGGGAACCACTTTCGCCAAGGTTTTAGTTGATGCTGGTAATGAAGTGATGCTCTGGTCTAGAAGAGAAGAGTTAACTGAAGAGATCAATAACACTCACCGCAACGGGGATTACATCCCTGGCATCAACCTGCCAAAGGAACTAGTTGCCTCGAGTGATATCAAGGAAGTGTTGTCTTCAGCCAGCCAGGTTTATATCGCGGTTCCATCACAGAGCCTTAGAGCGAATTTAGAAGACTGGGGAAAGCTAATTGAACCGGATGCGATTATTGTGTCGCTGATGAAAGGTGTGGAGCAGGGTTCGGGGCTTCGTATGAGCGAGGTAATTATTGAAGTACTCGGGTTCGATCCCGATCAGGTATGTGTGGTTTCCGGCCCGAACCTATCCCTGGAAATTGCAAGTGAGCAGCCAGCTGCCTGCGTGGCCGCCTGCACTTCAAAAGAAAATGCCCAGAAGGTTGCTTCTGCTTCAACAAACCCCTACTTCACCACCTTCACAAATAAGGATGTAATCGGAACCGAGTTTGGTGGAATTTTGAAAAACCTAATCGCTGTTGCGATCGGTATTGTCAACGGTGTCGGCTACGGGCAAAACACCAAGGCATCAATCATGACTCGCGGTTTGGCGGAGATATCCAGATTTGCAGTTGCTTTCGGGGCTAAGAAGAAAACTATGGTTGGTTTGGCAGGTCTGGGAGATCTAATTGCAACTTCGGAATCACCACTGTCACGAAATCATAAAGCTGGTGAAATGCTAGGTAAGGGCTATTCAAAGCGCGAGGTCCTAAAGCGGTTATCCCAAACTGCAGAAGGTTTGTCCTCGGTAGCGCCGGTGCTGCGGCTAGCTGCCGCTAAAGGCGTTGCCATGCCGATTGTTGAACAGGTCCAGTTGGTAATCGAGGGCAAGATGAGCCCGAAAGATATTGGACCTAGCCTGACCCGCGGTAACGACTCTCCAGAGGCGGAATAGTGGCGAAGACCAGAGTTGCCCTTTTATTTGGTGGAGCTTCCAGCGAACACAGCATTTCTTGTGCGACGGCTAGCGGCGTGCTATCAGCCATTGATAGAGACAAGTATGAGGTTTTACCTATCGGGATTACCCGAGATGGTGTCTTTGTTCCCGCGGTTGATGATGCCAAGCATTGGGCACTAACCGATGGTGAATTACCGGTAGTTGAGTTTTTTGGTGAAACGGTAATTTGGCCAAAGGCTGGATCGAAAGAATTCTTTTTAGAGCGAGCTGGTCAAAGAACATCCCTTGGTGAAGTAGATGTTGTTTTCCCAGTGCTGCATGGACCAAACGGGGAAGATGGGACCATTCAGGGCTTTATTGAACTAATCGGCTTGCCTTATGTTGGTAATGGAGTTTTTGCCAGTGCCGCTGGAATGGATAAGGAATTTTCCAAGGCCCTGTTTATGGCTGCTGGATTGCCAGTAACCCCGCACGTTGTTATCCATCGAGAGCAGTGGCTAGCAGATCCAGAAACTTATTTGGAAAAAATAAAAGCACTCGGGTCACTGCCACTTTTTGTGAAGCCGGCTAGAGCAGGTTCCTCAGTAGGGGTTTCTAAAGTCAAAGACATGAGTGATTTTGCTTTGGCTTTAGAACTTGCCTTCGATGAAGATTCCAAAGTAACTGTTGAGCGTGGGCTAGTTGGTAGAGAACTTGAATGTGCAGTTCTTTCGGTAATTGGGTCTGAGCAGCCAAAAGTTTCAGTAGCCGGCGAGATTGTCATTCGTTCGGGGGAGTTTTATGATTTCGATGCCAAGTATCGAGACGCCGATGCTGCTGAACTAATTTGCCCAGCTGAGTTAAGTTCTAGCGAACTAGAGCAAATGCAAAAGCTAGCCGCTAAGGCTTTTAGAGCATTAGGTTGTTTTGGCCTAGCTCGCGCAGATTTCTTTCTAACCAAAGATGGTTTTTTTGTGAATGAGCTGAATTTGATGCCAGGCTTTACTCCGATATCGATGTATCCAAAGTGCTGGCAGGCAAGTGGTCTGAGTTACCCAGACTTGATTGATCAGTTAATTCAGTTGGCTTTTCACCGAAATTAGCCAAGACACTGTTTGGTCTTTTTCGTAAACTGCACCGCTAAACCTAGATCTTCTAAGACGGTTGCTCCTGAAACCTTAGTTGAATCAACTGTTACCACTGTTGCGGGGTTACGGCCAAAGCTTATAAACCTGTAGATAGGCTTGCTGCTCTCATCGACTAACCAATCAACATCACCGGCTGTAATGCAGGTTAGTTCACTTACCTCAACCGGCTTCAAACCGCAGGTGAGGCTAACTGTTACCGGGTCTCCCCAAGCCGCGGTGGACTGGCTTGAGGTCACCCGTTTTACTTGCTCAGCGGTTTGTTCAGGGATGCGGACCATAACCTCAGCACAGGCTGGATTGTTGGCATCATCGGCTTGCTCCATGACCACCGTTGCGGAACAGCCAGCGAGCAGAAAGATCAAGAAAAGCGGTAAAAGGCGAAATAACTTCATCGTAAACAGGCTACCTTTTAAAGCGTGTCTGATAAAACTTTGGCGGAACTAGGCGAGAGCGAGTCGCTACGCCGAACCATCGGAAGGTTAGTCAGTTCCGATGCGGTACTTGTCGGACCTGGCGATGACTCAGCCGTGGTTAGTCTCTCCGAGAATCGTTTCGTGGTGACCACCGACAGCATGATTGAAGACCACGATTTTAGGCTGGACTGGTCTTCCGGCTTTGACTTAGGCTTTAAGGCTGTTGCCACCAATGTTGCTGACCTGGCGGCTATGGGAGCAAAGCCGATTGCTCTAGTGGTTTCACTTGCGGTTTCGAAAGACACGAAAATTTCTTGGCTCGAAGCATTTGCTGATGGACTTTCTCAAGCACTAGTCGAATTAGCTCCAACTGCCAGTGTGGTTGGTGGAGATTTAGCAAGTTCAGATAAAGCATTTATCGCGGTCACCGCTCACGGTGATTTAGAGAGCAAAGCCCCGGTCTTGCGAAGTGGAGCAAAACCTGGTGATCTGGTTGCGGTGGGCGGAACTCTAGGCAAAGCTGCAGCGGGCTTAGCTCTTTTGCGCTCGGGTGGTTCGGCTAAAGAGGCATTTGATGATTTGGTTTCATTTCAACTAAGACCTCGACCACCGATTGAGCTAGGACCAGTAGCAGCCGAAAGCGGGGCCACCGCGATGCTGGACATTTCCGATTCACTAGTCAAAGATGCCAGTCGCATCGCTGAACAGTCTCAGGTTTGTATTTCAATCAACAGTTCAGATCTAATTGGCTTTGCGGCCGTTTTGGAACAAGCAGCGCTAAGACTTAATGCTCAGGCCATGGATTGGGTACTTTTCGGTGGTGAGGATCATGGCCTACTGGCAACTTTTCCAAATACCAATCAGGTACCTAAAGGATTTAAAGTCATCGGCACGGTAAAACCGAAGAACCAGGATCTGGTTCAACTAGATGGTAGTGCCATCGAGGCTCGAGGCTGGGATTCTATTACTGGCTAAAAGCCAATTACCAATTACTGACCAGCGTGAAGTTGTGGGTTGAGGGTAATCCCGCTACCGGTGCGATGGAGTACTTCGACTCGCCCTGTTACCGAGTTTCTGCGGAATAGCAAATTAGGCTGACCACTTAGCTCAACGGCCTTGACTACTTTTTCTTCGGCTTGGCCAACAATGGTGACCTTAGTTCCAGCGGTCACATACAAACCAGCTTCAACAACTGAGTCATCGCCAATGGAAATTCCAATACCAGCGTTGGCCCCTAGCAGTGCTCGTTCTCCGATAGTTACCCGTTGTCTTCCACCACCAGAGAGTGTGCCCATAATTGACGCCCCGCCACCAATATCAGAGCCATTACCAACAACAACTCCCTGGGTGATCCTTCCCTCGACCATGGCTACACCCAAGGTTCCAGCGTTGAAGTTCACAAACCCCTCATGCATAATCGTTGTGCCTGGTGAAAGATATGCGCCGAGTCTTACCCGGTTGGCATCAGCAATACGGACACCCTTTGGAACAACATAGTCAACTAATCTTGGGAATTTATCGATTGAGTGCACCGAGACACCTTCGCGGATTAACCTTTGAAGTGCCTCTTCATAGTCTTTGACCGCCATGGCACCGATTGAGGTGAAGGCAACTATTGGCAAGTGAGCCATCAGGTTTTCTAAGTTCATGCTATTTGGCTTTACCAATAGGTGGGAAAGTAGGTGCAGTCTTAGGTATGCATCTGGGGTGGAAGAAACCGGTTGATCCAGATCAATCTCGGTTCTAACTGCCCGTACTTCAACTTTTCTTCTTTGGTCCTCACCAATTAGAGCGTCGAAATCTTTGTCCATCAGATAGATGGCATCACCTTGTGGGGCAGATCCAAGCGCAGGCTTTGGATACCACGTATCTAGAACGGTGCCATCGGATGCGATGGAGGCCAGTCCCATGCCCCAAGCTTTAATATTGGTTGAAGTATTCATCTCTACAAGGTTACAAGTAGGCTCGTATAGTGCCAGTGATTCTAGATACAAAAAAAGATGTGGTGGATCTCACCAAAGACATCTGTGACATCTACTCGGTCTCAGCAAGTGAGACCGAACTAGCCGATGCCATTGAAGCTTGCCTTAGCCAGCACCCCCATCTTGAGGTGATTAGAAATCAGGATGCCGTTATTGCCAGAACTGGGCTAAATCGTGGCAAACGAGTGATTATCGCTGGACACATCGATACGGTCCCCGTGGTGCATAACCTGCCGAGCAAACTAGTCGAGCAGGACGGCAAGAAGATGCTCTGGGGTAGGGGAACAGTAGATATGAAGGCTGGAGTTGCCGTTCAGTTGAAACTCGCTGCTGAACTGATAAACCCAAATGTCGATATCACTTGGGTTTTCTATGATCACGAAGAGGTGGATTCAGCGTTAAACGGATTGGGTCGAATTTCGAGAACTAATCCCGAATTACTAGAAGGTGATTTTGCAGTGCTTTGCGAACCATCCAGTGCTCGGGTTGAAGGCGGATGCAACGGTACGCTGCGCGCAGATATCAAACTAACTGGTAAGAAGGCCCACTCAGCTAGACCCTGGATGGGTGAAAATGCTCTCCACAAGGCCGCGGTCCCGCTTGGCATTTTGGCAAGTTTCCAGCCAGAGGAGATAGCTGTTGATGGGTTGGTCTATAAAGAAAGCCTGAATGCCGTTTTGATGAGTTCTGGCATTGCGGGAAATGTTATCCCTGATCAAGCGGTGATTACCGTCAACTATCGCTTCGCTCCAAACAAATCTGCCAGCGAAGCAGAGGCAAAACTTAGAGCGTTATTTGAAGGCTTTGAGCTTGAAGTAACTGATAGTGCGGAAGGGGCGAGACCGGGGCTGGACTTAGCCGAGGCTCAAGCCTTCATAGCTCAAACCGAGGGCGAGCCTGCGCCAAAGTATGGTTGGACCGATGTTGCTAGATTCAGTGCCTTAGGAATCCCCGCTGTGAACTATGGTCCGGGAGATCCGAATAAAGCGCACGCCGATGATGAAGCTGTTGAAATTGAGCAGATATATGCCTGTGAAAAGGCTCTACGCGCTTGGCTTAGCTGAGGTAACAGTTTTTCTTAGCCCTGAAAAAGCCCCTGTTCTCGTGGTTTAATAGAAGTTCAGCGCAAAAGCAACAAGGAGTATTAATGGCAGCAATGAAGCCACGTACCGGCGACGGTCCCATGGAAGCCGAACGTGAAGCACGAGGACTTATTGTTCTTCGTATCCCGCTTGAGGGAGGCGGACGTTTAGTCATTTCGGTAAATGACGATGAGGTAGAGGCCCTCAAAAAGGTGCTTGCCACAATCAAAAAGCGCTAAGAATTTAGTAGCTAACTAAACCACCTGCGAACCAGGTGGTTTTTGGTTTAAAACTAACGTTTGCTGGCTAGAAGCAGTCCATCACCGATTGGCGAAAGCACCGGAATGAATTGATCGTCCTGAACAATAATCTCTAATACCTCGCGATAAATCTCTGTGTTCTCATCTTGTAATTGCCGATCTGGAACTCTGTCTCTCCAGAGGGCGTGAGCAACTGCTAAAACTCCGCCGCTACGCAATAATCGGTGACACTGCTGTACCTGCTCGACCAGGGTTTCACGATCGCCATCTAGTAGAGCTAAATCGTAAGTTTCATCGGCAAGGTTGGTGAGCACTTCAACCGATTTACCGTTGATTAGTCGAAGTCGAGAACTTGGTATCCCGGCATGGGTAAAGGCTAATTTAGCTTGAGTTTGATACTCACTTTCGGTTTCAATACTGGCTAGGACCACATGTTGGTTTCCCGAGAGTATCCACAGCCCAGAAACGCCTGCTCCAGTGCCGACTTCAACCACTGCCTTGGCATTCATGGCGTTTACCAAAAGACTGAGGTGAGCTCCAACGCTGGGTGTGACCGACTCAATCCCGAGCTCATCGGCTCTAGCTCTTGCCCTGGCAATTGGCTGAGGTTCTTGAACGTATTCCTCAGCAAAGCGCCAACTGGATATTTTGTCGACCATAACTGATATAGAGCATATCTCTGGTTAGCGTTTAGCACTGGCAGGACAAGCGAGTAACCTTTAAGGGTGTTTGGTTTATCTAGCGAAAAGTTTCTGATTCTTTTGGTCCTAGCGGTTTTTATCCTAGGGCCGGATCGCTTGCCGCAGTATGCCAGATCCTTCGCACAGTTCATCAAAAAGCTTCGCCGCCTAGCTAATTCGGCCCAAGCCCAAATGAAGGACGAACTGGGAGAGGGGTTTGAGGATGTCGATTGGCGAAAACTAGATCCGCGACAGTACGATCCGCGCCGGATCATTCGAGAAGCCCTATTAGAAGACGAACCAGCCGTCAAACACTCAGAACTAAATCAGGTTAAGGCTAAAGTTCAACCCAACATCAAAGCTGGCGAAGTTCCGCCTTATGATATCGAAGCTACTTAGAGCCGTTTCATAATCTTGGCCAGCTTGTTCATCAGCGGAGCCATCTTGTTGTATTGCGCACCACGACTTGGAAATTCCAATAGACCGCGATGAATGCCGATTGATTGCGCTTCAGTGTATTTGAGCAAGCCTTCAACGCCATTTCTTCTGCCGTGCCCAGAATTTTTCATCCCGCCCATAGGTGTATCGAGGGAAGCAAAGGTGGCTCTAAACCCTTCGTTGATATTTACTGTTCCAGCCATCAGTTTCTTTGCAACTCTGCTAGCTTCCGCGGTGTTACCAACGACCGAGGCGTTTAGGCCCTCGGTGGTTTTGTTAGCCAAGGCAATCGCCTCATCGATATCTTGATAGCCGTAGATTGAAACCAGTGGCCCGAAAACTTCATTTTCGTGCAAATCCATCTCTTCTGTGACGTCGGTTAAAATGGTCGGAGCGTAGAAGTAGGGGCCAAGTTCAGGAAGTGAGTGCCCACCGGCAATAACCTTGGCACCTTTACCAATGGCATCTGAGATGAAATCGCCGACTCGTCTAAGCTGGCTTGGCCCCGTGAGTGAGCCGATGTCGATACTGAAATCATTCGCCGTGCCAAGTTTTAAGCTGGGGACCTTTTCCTTCATGATTTTTTCGAATCGGTCCTTTAGTTCAAGCGGAACATAGGCTCGTTCGATAGAAACACAAAGTTGTCCAGCACTGCCAAAAGCGCCGCCAATGAGGATATCTGCTGCTTTGTTCAAATCGGCTGATCGAAGCACAATCAGCGGGTTCTTTCCACCTAGCTCGAGGCTGAAAGGAATAAGTCGCTTGGTTGCTCGTTGAGCAACGTGCTTACCGGTTTTAGCACTTCCAGTGAAGGCGACATAGTCAACATTGTCGGTAACGGCGTCACCAACTTCTGCAGGATCGCCAACCACGATCGTCCATAGCTTTGGATCAAGACCACATTCGATGGCAAGTTCTCTTAGCTGTAATGAAATGAGTGCTGTTTGGTTATCTGGTTTCTGTACAACTGCATTTCCAGCAACTAAAGCAGGCAATACATCTAGCGCAGTTAGGGCCAACGGGTAATTCCAAGGCGTGATAACCCCGACCACCCCTACCGGAATGTGGTTGACCCAAGTTTTGGTCAACAGTGGAACTCCTGAAATGGTCCGTTTCGGCTTAAGCGCTTTCTTGGATATTTTGGCGTAGTACCGGGAGGCGGCTAGTGCACCAGCTATTTCTTCAAATGCGTGAGCTCTGGCTTTACCGGTTTCAAGCTGAATGATATCCATCAGCTTGCCCTGTTCGGAGAGAATTAGGTCGTGAAGCCGATACATAATCGCCGAGCGAGTTGAAATAGCAGTAGCTTCCCATTCTGGTTGGGCCAACCTAGCGTTAACAACAGCAAGTTCGACATCCGCCGCCGATAATTGCGGCAATTCGTAAATTAACTTGGCCGTGTTTGGATTGTTGATCTGGATGCTTTTATCAGCTTTGCCGAAGTGTTTGACCAGGGTCTCGATAGCTATTTCGCTCATGGATTTAGTTTAACTCGCAGTTCGCGAACGCCAGGGCCCAGCTTGGTTCCGGCTACCAGTTTCACCAACTCAGTCAGAGCATCTAAAGCATCATCCTGAATCTCAGTTGTAATCAGGGGAATTCCAGATTCAGTTGACTCGGCTAGATTTTGGCTGATTGGAATCTGGGCCAGCAATTCGGGCTTTTCACCGCTGTATTCGTTGAGGGTGTCGACGAGCAACTGAGTGCCACCTGATCCAAAGATGAACTGCTTTTGACCAGCAGAATCGATAAGCCAAGACATGTTTTCAACAACACCGAGTATTTGATGGCCCGCTTTTCTTGCTGCCATGGCGCTGCGTACAGCCACTTCGGCCGCGGCAGTCGATGCAGTGGTAACCACTAGGGCTTTGGCCTGGGGTAGCAACTGTCCAATGGAGATTGCCACATCGCCGGTGCCAGGCGGCATGTCAATAATCAGAAAATCTAACGAACCCCAGTAGACGTCGGTCAAAAATTGCTCGATGGCTTTGTGCAGCATCGGTCCTCGCCAGGAGACCGGTTCATTGGCAGGCAAAAACATGCCGATGGATATCGTCTTTACCCCGAAGGCTATCGGCGGCATCATCATGTCATCAATGCGGGTTGGTTTTGTGGTTATACCCATCAATCGTGGAACACTAAAACCAAAAATGTCGGCGTCAACTAGACCAACCTGGAAGCCTAGCCGAGCTAAGCCAACTGCCAAATTTACCGTGACCGTGCTTTTTCCAACACCACCTTTTCCCGAGCCAACCAGGATAACCCTGGTTGCACTATTTTCACCAAAGGGGTTGGTCTTTTCTTTACCTCGAAGTTTTAGCTTGAGTTCATCAAGTTCAGTTTTAGTCATCACAGCAATGACTACTTGAATCTTCTTATCGGAGAATTCCGCTTGAAGTGCAGATCGAACAGCTTCTTCAATTTCGGCCTGCATCGGGCAGTGGGCTACAGTCAGTTTGATTTCAACTTTGAGATTCTCAGCACTTAGTGCAATATCGCCGACCATGTTGAGGTCAGTAATCGGCAATCCGATTTCTGGGTCATTAACTTTCGCCAGAGCAGACAGGACTGATTCTAGATTTTCAGCCATCGCCTATTTTTCGTCGGCTTTGTTTTGCTTTTTCATCTCTAGCAATAGCTCTTCAAGAAGTTCACGAATTTCGTCGCGGACAAACTCCTTAGTAGCAACTTCCTCCATAGCCAAGCGAAGTGCCGCTACCTCACGAGCAAGATACTCGGTATCGGCAAGGTTACGCTCAGCGCGCTGACGGTCCTGCTCGGTTTTCACGCGATCACGGTCATCCTGGCGGTTTTGGGCTAACAGGATTAGCGGTGCCGCATAGGATGCCTGCAGCGATAAAAGCAGGGTAAGCAAAGTGAAGTTGGTTGCCCTTGGGTCAAAGGCTAGATCGGTAGGAAGAAGTGTGTTCCAAACTAGCCAAATGATGCAGAAAAAGGTAAGCCCAATAAGAAAACCACCGGTACCTAGGGCTCTGGCAAATGCTTCGGAGGCTCTACCAAAACGCTCGCGGTCAATTCTTGGAACTAGGAGATTACGCCCCCTGAGCATAGGGGTATCTAGTGCCTGACGCTTCTTGGCCATCAGATACCTCCTTCATCTTCAGTTCTCCAGTCATCTGGTAGTAAGTGATCCAAAACATCGTCAACGGTTACAACACCAATCAGGTGATTTTCACGATCGATAACCGGTAGTGCTACAAGGTTGTAGTTAGCTAATGTCCGGTGGATTTTGGAAATGTGGGTTTCTGGTCCTACTGGTTCAACATCAGTATCCAGAATCGTTCCTAGTCTCTCATGCGGAGGATAACGAAGCAACCTTTGGAAATGAACCATACCGAGGTATTTACCGGTTGGGGTTTCGTGAGGAGGCAGCGTGACAAATACCGATGCAGCAAGAGCCGGCGCTACTTCCTTGCGACGAACCAAGGCCATAGCCTCGGCAACGGTAGCATCGGCTGAGCAAATAACTGGTTCAGTTGTCATCAAACCACCAGCGGTAAGTTCATCGAATTGCATCAGGCGACGAAGATCTTCAGCTTCTTCCTCATCCATCAGTTCCAGAATTGCCTCGGCACGTTCTTCTGGGAGGTTCTGCATCAAGTCAGCAGCGTCATCCGGTTGCATCAAATCTAAAACTTCAGCGGCTCTCTGGTCATCCAAATCCTGAACAATCTCAATTTGTTCTTCTTCAGGTAATTCCTCAAGAACATCGGCAAGGCGCTCATCATCTAGCTCTTCGGCAACCTCAAGCATGCGCTCATCCGGCAAATCAAGTAAAGCGCTGGCCAAGTCGGCTGGGAGCATCTCGGAGAATGTGGCAATCAACTGCTCGGCTGATTGCGATTCTTCTGATTCATTCTCTTCGCTGACTTGAGACCAATCGGCGAAAAGCGTTTGGCCTCGGCTAAACAGGGCAGCGGATGTCTTTGGCCTGCGAAGGAACAGCTCGCTTACGATCCAATCTTTCTTGTCATTTCGCTCAATTGCTAAATCTTCAATAGTGGCATTGCCCGACCCGTCGCGCATAATTACCTTGCGACCGAGTAGTTCGGCAATTACCCGAACTTCTTGTCCTCGCTGGGTGAATCGCCTGAGGTCAACTAAACCGTTGGTAATTACTTGACCCGGGGCGATTGAGGTAACCCTAGCGATCGGGACAAATACCCTGCGCCGGCCAGTAATCTCAACCAGCATTCCTGTAGTTCGTGGTGCACCATGTGATTGGTAGGCCACTAGAACGTCGATGACCTTGCCTACACGGTCACCAACTGGATCAAATACACCACAACCGGCAAGCCGGGCGATGAAAACTCTAGTTGCACTCACAGGTTAACCTTAGACGAGGCTGGCTAACTCTGGCAGACTAGTTCCATGGCAAAAAGAAATCCCCTTCGACCCAGTGGCGTAGCTAATGCTTTACCTAACGGGACAGCCATAGCAGATTTCACTAATTACGCTGACGCGGTTGCCTATGTTGAGCGAATCATCAAAGGGGACTTTCCGGCTAATGCCATTTCGATTGTTGGTTCTAACCTTTCCACCGTTGAACGGGTTAGGGGCAAAATAAACTACGGCAGGGTTGCCCTCAACGGAGCTATTACAGGCTCTTGGATTGGACTTATCTTTTTTCTGCTTTTTGGCACCAGTGCAGATCAAGCAACAACCCAATTCAACTTGGGTTCGGCGATATTGATTGGCGCAGGATTCGGCATGCTGATGCAGGTAGTCAGATTTAGTTTGCTGAAATCCAAGCGCAGTTTCTCTAGCGGCTCATTAGTGGTGGCAGCCAAATACGAAGTTATAGTTCCAGCTGAATTATCAAGTGATGCTCAGTTGGCTTACAACAAGGGTGGTCAAGAAGCAAACTAGCTTCTCAGTTTTTTCATCCAAGCTTCGATTTCTTTAGGCTTACGCGGTAACTTGGCGGTTAGATTCACCACACCGGTTTTAGTTACCAAAACATCATCTTCGATTCTTACCCCGATACCGCGGAATTGCTTCGGCACCATCAGATCATCTTTGTGGAAGTAGAGTCCCGGTTCGATGGTGAAGATCATGCCTTCTTCTAGTTTGTGGTCATGATACATTTCACGCCTTGCCTGAGCGCAGTCGTGAACATCCAGTCCGAGGTGATGTCCGGTACCGTGGATCATCCAACGACGGTGCCATTGATTTTCAGGCTTTAGTGACTCTTCGTAACCACCTTTGTAGAAGCCCCACTCGGCTGTCTTTCTAGCAATCACCTGCATCGCAGTTTTGTGCATTTCGCCGTAAGTTACCCCAGGCTTGGCCATGGCAAAGACAGCATCGGCCGCTTCAAGAACAGCAAGGTAGATCTCTTTTTGCACTTTGTTGAACTTGCCATTGATCGGAATAGTTCTGGTGACATCGGCCGTGTAGAGCGATTCAACTTCAACGCCAGCGTCCACCAACAGTAGTTCACCCGGAACCACTGGCCCGTCATTGATTACCCAGTGCAGAGTACAAGCATGCGCACCGGCAGCTGCAATGGTTCCATAACCGAGGTCATAGCCCTCAGCTCTTGCCTGAGTATAGAAAGCTCCCTCGATTAATCGCTCGCCCCGAGGATGCTTTGTTGCTTTTTTCAAACTCTTTACGATAGTTTCAAAACCCTTAATTGATGCTGCAACCGCTTTTTTCATTTCGGCGATTTCGTAGTCATCTTTTATAAGTCTTAATTCCGAAACAAACTCGACTAGTTTGGTGCTTTTCTCTAAATCGAGAATAAGTCGTTTATCAATAACCTTTAGATCGCTCTCTAGGTTTTTCAGTGAATTTGTTGTAATTCCAAGTAGTGCCTGAACCTGCCTTAAGCCTGGTCTTGAACCAACCCAGAATTCACCAATGTCCGAATTTGCAAAAAACTCGTCAGTGTTTTTACCTGCAGTTTCGCGAAAGTAAAGAGTGCTTCTAGCGCTTTTGCCTCTTGCATCGATTACCAAAACTGATTCTGGGACCGTTCGGCTTCCCCAACCAGTTAGGTGTGCAAACGCTGAATGCGGCCTAAACCGATAGAAATCGTCGTTTGATCTGACCTTCTCGCCGCCAGCTGCAATAACGATTACCTTGCCGGCAAATTCCTTGGCCACCGCCAGGCGACGTTTAGCTGCGTATGGAGCAACTTTGTCTTTCTTGGGAAGAGGGGATTTATCTTCAGCCCAATTACTTCCGATGTATTTGATGAATTTCTCGCCGTTTGGGCGGTGCGATCTAGCTGCGTTTCTAGCCGCAAGTTTTTTCGATGCGTCATTGCTCATGTGTTTATTCTGCCATTTATTCGGTAATAGGCTCTTCTTTATAGCGCGGAGGCTAAATGAAAATCGATTTACACATCCATTCCGAACTCTCAGACGGCGATGACAGCCTCGAGGATTTGGTTGAGAAAATCGCTGAGGCTGGAATTGATGTTTTTGCCTTAACCGATCACGACCGAACCGACGGCTGGGATTTGGCTTCGGCGCTGGCAAATAAGCACGGGCTGAGTTTTATCCCAGGGGTAGAAATAACCACTAAAGCTAAATTTGGGACAGAACCTGGCTTTGGGGTGCATCTGCTGGCTTACTTGCCTGACCCTGACAACGCCGATCTAGCTGCCCTACTCTTGGCTAATCGAGCTGCCCGAGAAGAGCGCATGCGAGTTTATGTTGAAAATTTGAGGGGATTTCATAAAAACCTAAGCCTTGAATTGGTCTTGGAATTGGCCCAAGAAGGTTCAACACTTGGCCGCCCAGATATAGCCAGAGCACTTCAATACCTTGGGGAATACAAAACTGTGGCAGATGTTTGGGCTAGTGGAATTTTAGATAAAAATACCGACTACTACGTGCGCATAATTGCACCGGAAGTAAGAGATGTCATCAAAATTGTTAGGGCTGCCGGGGGAGTTCCAGTAGTTGCCCATCCACTTGCCAGAAACGATAATGATGACGAGGACATGCCATCTTTTTTCAAGCGAGAGCATTTCATCGCCTTGGTCGACGCGGGACTTTTAGGTTTAGAGACCGACCATCTTGAAGTTTCCGCTGAGCGTAAAGTTATCTTTGATGGATTTGCCAAAGAGTTCAACCTAGTTACCACAGGCTCTAGCGACTATCACGGCGTGAAGGCTAAGCCAAATAACCCACTTGGACTAAGAACTACTGAACTATCGCAGCTAAAAAGGATTCTTGAACTTGGAACTGGCAGCAAAGCGCTGCTGAATCATTCGCTTTGATTGTTCTTGTAGTTTCTAATTCGCTGTCTTGGTTTTCTAGGTTTCGAAGCTTCAGCTTTACCGTTCGAAGGTTTAGTTCTAGCTGGCTTCGGTTTTTCTGTTTTGACTACAGGGGCTTTATTGAGTCTGCCCTTAGTGCCAACTGGAATACTCAAATCGGTGAAGAGGTGATCCGAGGAGGAGTAGGTTTCAATTGGTTCTGGGACATTCAGCTCTAATGCCTGATTGATGTGTCCCCAGCGGGTTAGATCATCCCAATCGACGAAAGTAATTGCAATTCCAGTCCTCCCAGCTCGCCCGGTTCGGCCAATTCTATGTAGATAGGCTTTGTCATCTTCTGGAACGGTGTAGTTGATTACATGGCTGACATCGTCTACGTCAATTCCTCTAGCGGCAACTTCGGTAGCAACCAGGATTTCTTTTTTACCTGATCGGAAATTATTCAACGAGCGCTCTCTAGCTTCCTGGGACATATCCCCGTGCAGTGCGGTCGCTGGAAAACCGCGTTGAATTAGTTCCTCAGCAAGATTGCCTGCTTGTCTCTTGGTTTTTGTGAAGATTACTGTTTTACCGCGACCTTCGGCTTGCAGGATTCTGGCAACCACTTCATCCTTATCCAAAGCGTGGGCTCGATAAATGAACTGCTTGATATCCGCTTTAGTGTGACCCTCATCTGGGTCATTCACTCTGATGTGAACCGGCTTGTTTTGGTATTTTCTGGCAAGAGTTACTATTTCGCCTGGCATGGTGGCCGAGAACAGCATGGTCTGCCGTTGAGCAGGGGTATAAGAGAAGAGCTTTTCAACATCGGGTAAGAACCCAAGGTCAAGCATTTTGTCTGCCTCGTCCAAAACCATGACTTGAATTTTGCTCAAATCCAATTTTCTTTGATTATGCAGATCGATTAGCCGACCTGGCGTTCCAACAATAAGTTGGGCTCCAGCCTCAAGCTGGGCAAGCTGTCCTTCATATGCTTTACCACCGTAAATAACGGCAATTTGGACTGGGCGATTACTTGCAGCCAAAGTTAGATCTTCAGCGACTTGAATTGCTAGTTCACGGGTCGGAACTACCACTAGAGCCTTAGCGCCAAGTCCAGGTTCAAAGCCGAGTTTTTGCAGAATAGGAAGGCCGAAGCCTAGGGTCTTTCCGGTCCCGGTTTTTGCCTGACCGATGAGGTCTTGACCAGTCATAGCAACAGGTATTGCCTGCTCCTGGATTGGAAATGGGCTGGTTATGCCCTTTTTGGCGAGTGCTTCACAAATGTCCTCAGCAACACCTAAATCACTAAAATTCAAGGATTTCTCTAACTCTTCTTCTTAGGGTAAGTCTAGGGGGGTTAAGATTGTTCGGTGTTCGAATGGCTGAAACGTTTTCGCAAGGTTGCCAGGCAACTTTCGGTTGCTGCACGCGCTGAAGAAAAAACTGCACGAAATACCAAGGCAATCAACCTAAAACCATATACGCCAGAGCCGAAAGCCTTTCTCGGGCAACTTGCATATATTCAATTAGCAAACTTTGAAATCCTCACTGCAGCGTTGAAATATTCTCCAAACACCTCATATAAAGCTGAACTTGGTGAAGCTGCCGCAAGAAGTTTTGATAAGTATCGTCAACTATCGAAAAAATTAGTTGAGCTCGGTGCTGATCCTGCGGAGCAGATGAACCCGTTCCGCGAGCGAATTGCTATGTTTCATTCCAACACCACCGGATTGGACTGGTATGAAATTGTCATCAAGGTTTATCTAACCTCTGGACTGCTTGATGATTTTTACTACCGGCTAGCGGCTGGGCTAAATGATGAACTGCAGCAGGAAGTTGAAAAGGCTCTTCGCGATAAAGCTTTTGAAAAATTCGCTAAGCGAGTGCTAACCGAAGCAATTGAATCAGATCAGGTCTTGGCATCCAGGCTAGCGCTGTGGGGTAGAAGGCTGATGGGTGATGTCTTGCTGGAACTTAGGGCCGCCTTCGATAACCGCAAATTAGCTAACGTACCAAAAACTAAAAAGCTAACTGTTGCCGAAGAGAATCAGGTGAACCTAGCGGCATACTCAAAAATTGAACCGTTGATTTCAGAATTAACTGGATCTCATTCCAGCCGAATGGAAGCGCTCGGGCTAGCCGCCTAGATTACTTTGACTCGTCGCGAGTTCTCTTGGCACGAATAAAGCGAACGCCAAGAATCATAATCACTGGCATGCCGAGCATGGTGACAGTCCAAATCCAGTAATCGGTATAGCTAAGACCGACCCAGGTCAGGATGGTCCAGACCACAAAACCATAAACCAAAGCTAGGGCTGGGGCAACTAGTGCACCAAATTGCTCTCTACCGGAAAGCAGGTATGGAGCCATTAGACCCAGTAGCGCACCGTAAACAAGGATGAAGATGATTTCCATTAGGCAATAAATCCAACTCTTCGGGCTTGGTCAGCACCGATCTCAACGAAGGCCAAAGCGGCAACCGGAACAATAAAAGCACGGCCCTTATCGTCAGTCAATTTGAGCAAAGTCGCATCTGAATTCAATGTCTCCAGAACACTTTTCTCTAAATCAGCTGAACTAAGGTTTGATTCGAAGGCCAGTTCTCTGGCGCTGTCGCGTAGCCCGATTCTTACTTCCATGTTGCTTCTTTCTTGGTTACCTATAGATTACGACAAGTAGCCAGCTAAGCGGAAATCAGTTTTTCTCTGAATCAGGCTCGCCCGCTTCAGGCAATTCAATTACCTCGATTTGCTCGGTGACTATGGTTACCGGGCTAGTAAAGCTAGCGGCTTGGGAGATTGGAGTAACCACCTCGGGGTTACTTGGTGCAATTTCAGTTGGGCTAAGCGAGTAGAGTCGCCCTTCAAGTAAATCGGCGTGCAGCGATTCAAGATCCTTGGTAGCTCCGGCAATTTCTGACTCAGAGCCATGGGTTACCAGATGCAGCAGGTAGTTT
>JAURKU010000054.1 GCA_030831605.1 Rhodoluna sp. | reverse complement strand
CTTACCAAAATTGCCACACTACCGCTAACCCGGCCGTCTAGAGACATGCTGATTGAGGCTGGAACATAGGTCTTTGGTGCGCTGCGCAGCGAAGCAATCGAATTAGCCGGTATTGATAAATCTGATCGGACTATTTTTAGCGGATTGTATAAATCTTCGATTTTTAGTGGACTGGCAGCTTGGGCAGGGGATAGCCCAGGTGCGAGCACCGCACCGACAAGGCCTAAGCCAACTATCAGCTGAAGTATTCGAGCAAATTTGTTCATTTGGACTAGTCTAACCTTGTGACTCCAATTGATTACCCAATCTTGCTAGCCACCTTGGCTATCGATCTTGTCTTACTGTATCTTCTAGCCTACGTATTTTTCTATCGCCGGCACCAGCGTCGTGATGTCTTTGTTGCAATCTGTCTAATCAACATCACCCTCTATGTTCTAGGCGGCGCTTTAGGAACCTTCACAATCTCTATCGGTGTTGGCTTTGCCTTATTTAGTGTTATTTCGATATTCCGTTTGCGTTCGGTAACCCTAGGCTGGGTAGAAATTGTGTATTTGCTGGTAGCCCTAGCCATGGGGCTTAGCCTCGGGATCCCGGCATATGATCTTTTGGTACAGAGCGTCTATGCGGTCTTGCTGGTTGGCGCAGTTTATATAGTCGATCACCCTAAAGTTCTACCGAGACGAAGCACTCAGCAGTTTGCGCTTACCACTGATTACATTGAATTAGAACCAACAGCGCTAAAGACCCGAGTTGAGCAACAGCTTGGCCATGAAGTGAAAAGCATCAAGGTTCGCTCGGTAACTAGCGCCCCTACTTCTATGAAGCTTGAAATCGAGTCCTGATATGCCAGCTAAGTTCAAATACGTTCAGCATCCCCACGTTGCTGCTCGTAAAGGACTTAGGCCGGAAAATGCCGATGAGGTATTAAAAGAAGCCGGCCCTAGAGGCTTTAACCAGAAATTTGGTTACCTAATTACCAAAGGCGTTGGAACAATGTGGGCGGCCTACCTGTTCTTCCTGCTATCGCTAGTTAGCCTGCCGGCGGTAATCATGGACGGCGATCCGATACTGATTATTTCTTGGATTGCACAAACCTGTCTCCAGCTTGTCTTGCTCCCGATCATTATCGTTGGCCAAAACATCCAGGCGGCTAACTCGGAGCGCAGGGCCATTCTCACCTATGAAGACTCGGCTGCCGTGTTGGAAGAAGCTAACCAGATTCAAAAGCACCTTGATCACCAGGATCAGCTACTTCAAGAACTAACTGAGCGGCTAAAGACCCTAGAAGCCAAAAAACCCAAGAAATAATGCGTCTGGTTATTGCCGATTGCTCGGTCGATTACGCTGGTCGGCTCTCCGCCCACCTGCCGTTGGCTAAAAGACTACTTATGCTAAAAGGCGATGGCAGCATACTAATTCACAGTGAAACAGGCTCGTATAAGCCGTTGAACTGGATGAACCCACCGTGTAATTTTTCTAAACATGAACCCGATGAAGAACAGCTTGCCAAAGGAGTTAAAGAGATCTGGCGGGTAAGCCAGTTAAAAACAGCGGACATCCTCTGGATACAGATTCATCACATTCATGAGGAAATTGATCATGAACTTGGTAAAGACCCCGGGTTAATCAAAGACGGTGTTGAAGCGCATTTGCAAGAATTACTGGCAGCCCAGATTGAACTGATCGGCCAGGGTAGCAAACTAGTTCGAAGAGAATATCAAACGGCTATTGGTCCGGTAGATATTTTGGCTAAAGATGCAACTGGTCAAAGTGTTGCTATTGAAATTAAGCGTCGCGGTGAAATTGATGGAGTAGAGCAGCTGACTAGATATCTGGAACTATTAAATAGAGACCCTGCCCTTGCCCCAGTTAGAGGCATCTTTGCAGCACAGGAAATAAAGCCTCAGGCTAGAACTCTCGCTGAGGACCGCGGCATTGAATGTTTGATTCTTGATTACGAGAAACTCAAAGATGCTTCAGCAGATCCAGATTCACTATTCTGGTAAACCAGCTACCCGGATAAATTCTCTGACCGCAATAACTCTGGCACTGGTTTTTGACTTGACATCAATGCCAGCTGCCGCAATCGCACGATTTACTAAGTTCTCAACAGCTCTAAGTGTTGTTCCTCGAGCTTCAGCGATCTGCTGGTTGGAATAGCCCTTGGCAATCATTCTCAATACATCCAGCTGGGTCCTAGAAACATTGACCAGTGGGTGAGTTGGCTTTAGATCATCGCGGAATTCCAGCCCAACATTCTCCCGGAGAGCAGCCTCGATGGCATCTTTCAAGAGATTAGGGTCGGCCAACCTTTGCTTTAGTAGGTAGGCGACGTTTTTTGGCATTGTTTTACCGTCAACACCGAAGATCCTAGGTTCTGGTACGTGGGTGAGAAAGACCAGTGCAAGCTCCGGATGCATTTTATTTAGCGCTAGACCTAGATCTAAACCGGATGGACCCGAACCTAAATCAATGTCTAAGACAACTATGTCGATGTCTTTGTTAGCGGTTATTTTCCTAGCCTCAGCCGCGCTGGAGGCAAGTTCTACCTGAAAGCCATCGCTTTTGAGCTTGTCGGCAACTAGGCCCTTGATGAAGGGCTCGTCCTCCACCACCAGTACTGTCCGCTGATACATGCTTCCTTACTCCCCGATGTATTCCATCTATTACATTCTTACCAAGTCATTTCGGGAATGAATGCATATGTTCGCCTTTATGAACCTCCAATTTAGTCAAGTAGATTAGTAGCAGGTAACTAACTATCGGAGTCAAAGATGTCCCTAGAGAACAGAAAAGTTTGGCGTGGCTTTGCCAGCGATAACTATGCCGGCGTGCACCCGAAACTGTTTGAACTTATGCAGCAGGTTAACCAGGGCCACGAGGTGGCCTACGGCGATGACACTGTAACGGAAGAGCTAAGCGCCATATTCAAGCAAACCTTTGGCGATCAGGCTGAAGTCTTCCCGGTATTCAACGGCACCGGCTCCAATGTGATCGCCCTTTCTTCAGTGGTTCGCCGCTGGGAAGCGGTTATCTGTGCTGAGACAGCCCACATCAACGCTGATGAGGGTGGCGCACCGGAAAAAATGGCTGGCATCAAGCTTTGGACTATTCCAACCACCGACGGCAAGCTAACTCCGGAACTTATAAAGCCCTACCTGTTTGACATCGGTAGCGTGCACCGCGCTCAGATTTCAGCCATCAGCATCACCCAGACCACAGAAATGGGCACCGTCTACACCGCAGCGGAGATCAAAGCACTAGCTGATTTTGCCCACCAGAACAATTTGTATCTACACGTTGATGGAGCAAGGTTATCCAATGCTGCTGCCGCTCTAGATCTTCCGTTCAGAGCTTTCACCACCGATGTCGGGGTTGACCTAGTTAGCTTTGGCGGTACCAAGATTGGTGCACTGGCTGCTGAGGCGGTGGTAGTGCTAAATAGCAAATTGCTTGCCGAAAGCATTCCTTTCCTTCGGAAGACCTCAATGCAACTACCGAGCAAGATGCGCTTTGTTAGTGCTCAATTGATTGCCCTATTACAAGATGATTTGGCAATCAATAACGCCAAGCATGCTAATGCCATGGCTAAGGCTCTAGATGAAGGGGTTAGAGAATTAGCCGCCTCATCAAACGGTAGGGTAAGTGTTCCCAACCCAACCCAGGCCAATGCAGTGTTTCCGATCCTGCCGTTTGATCTGATTGAGAAATTACAGCAGCAGTATCGCTTTTATGTCTGGGATTACCGCATCGGTCAGGTGCGCTGGATGTGTGCCTGGGATACCAAGCCGGAAGATGTCGAAGGATTACTTTCAGCACTGCGGTTAGCGTTAAACTAGAAACATGCAACCAAACAAAATCGCCGTTACTGCTGCGCCAATCGCACCCGTTCTAGCCGAGCGCTGGAGCCCTAGATCTTTTGATCGTGAATATCTACTCACCCAAGACCAAGCTCTTTCAATCCTTGAGGCAGGACGCTGGGCACCATCAGCTAATAACCTGCAACCTTGGCGCTTTGCCTACATCAGCCGTGATGATAAATTGCACAGTGAGATTTGTCAGCGCGGCCTTACCGGATTTAACCAAGCTTGGGCACCGGATGCTTCAGCGCTAATTGCCGTTTCGGTACTAAAGAAAACCGCTGATGGCAAAGATCTACCTAAGGCCATGTATGACGCAGGTTTAGCCGCTTCGCTTATGGTTATCCAGGCTCAAGAACTCGGTCTACACACCCACCAGCTAGGCGGTATCGTCCGCGAGGAGATTCAACAGATTCTGAATCTGGATGACAACCTAGAATTACTTGTTCTAATTGCGGTGGGCAAGATTGCTCCTGCAGAGCAGCTCGAAGGTCCTGCCTACGAGCGTGAAATTGCACCTAGAGTGCGCCTGGATCTAGATGAAATCATGATTTACGGTAAACCGTAAATGATTCTCCAAGCATCGCTCAGTGATCAGATAGCCGGTTGGTTCCCCTCTTTAGGGGCAGTGCTTTTCTATTTAGTGGTTTGGGGCTTGGTCTTTGCCGGTACCGGTTTATTCATCGGTGCCTTTATCCCGTTTATTACCGGTGACTCGCTGGTCTTTGCCGCTGGCTTAGTCGCAGCCAGCTCTGATGTGAATATTTGGATTATGGCTAGTGGCGTTGGTGTTGCTGCTTGGCTTGGCGATCAGGTTGGCTATACGCTTGGGCGGCATTACGGAAGACCCTATCTAGATAAACGCAAAGGCAGTTGGATTAGAACCGGTATTGAAAAAAGCGAAAAGCTATTTCAGGCCTGGGGCTGGTGGGCAATAGTTATTGCTCGCTTTGTTCCTTGGGCTAGAGTCTTCGTTCCAGCGATTGCCGGTATCGCCAAGATGAACTACTACAAATTCTTTAGCGCTAACCTAGTTGGCGCGATCGCCTGGGGAACCGGCCTAACCCTTGCCGGTTACTACTCGGCATCTATTCCTGTAGTCAAAAACGCATCCTATGCGATTGCTGGCTTCTTTATTGTTGCCAGCTTGATTGCCGGCATCAGGGTTTGGCTACGTAACCGTCGTGTTAAGTAGGAAGCTTGCTAGCTCTGTTGATTTTTCCCGAGCAATAAAATCCAGTTCTTGAGCGCTCCACATATCAAAGTATTCGGTAAAAATATCCCCATCACGTTCTAGCCAACGACTCTTGCGAACTGATTCTTCTGCATCAAGCCAGACGCTGGTAAGTGCAACAGTTGCTGTGTAGTTATTGAGTGCACCGCAGCCTTCAATAATTAGCGGGGTACCACCAGAAAATTCGCGCCAGGAATCACGCTTAGCCGCTTCCCAGTTGTATTCCTGCCAGCTTGCTGAGCCGTTACGAAGTAGCGGAGTTAGGATTGCACGTTGGAGATATTCAGCTCCTTGAGCTAAACCATCCCAACCGGGATAAAGATCATCCATGTGAATAATCCGTGGCAACGAATCACCTTCACGGAATAGCAGGTTTTGTAATTTCTCGGCAAAGGTTGATTTACCGGAGCCAGCCCGACCGTCAATTAATACAATTGGGGTGTTTTGCCCTGAAGCAATAACCAGATCAGCTAACTCAGTTAGCAGCTGATCGTAACTGAGATCACTTTTCAACTTTTAGATGATTTTGTTTGGGAATGTATTTATAAATTGCATAGAAGATCGGAGCCGCAAAGACAATATCGATTGCGATAAGCCAAGCTGCGGTGCCGGGGGTATCTTGGTTGGTGCGCGCCAGGATGCTATAGAACTGGTAGAAAAAGGCAAAATAACCCAGCGATAAAACATACATTCTGGATCTACCGCGAAACAAAGCGATGTTGCCGATGATATAGGCAAGAAGTAGTAGGGCTACAGATGGGCCAAGGTTTAAATAAAAGAGAATCATGATGCCAAGCCCACAGGCCATCACAGCGTAAAGGGCGATCTTGTTTACTACCAGTGAGATGCAGCTGACAATAAAAGCTGCCACCACAACGTAAATGCCCAAGCCGATAAATTCCGCAAAGCTGATGTTGGTCCAGCCATCACCGCTTGGCTTTCTGACGATGAATTTTTCACCGCGGTTGAAGCCAAACCAAGCCACTAGTGCTAAAAGGCTTAGCCCTGCTACATAACTGATTAGTAGCGGCAGCGCTACTTGCCGAATTCTTACCTTAGGCGACATGCTCTAAGCCTAGGGTTTATATGCCCTCGATTAGGACATCTGGGTGCTTGTCGAAGCGATATCCATCGCCTCTGATGGTTCTGATGATGTCTTGGTATTTACCAAGCTTGGCTCGAAGCCTTCGAACGTGAACATCAATAGTTCGACCGGCTATTTCTTCACTGCCGTCCCAGAGCGCATCAACTAGCTCATCTCGCGAGATGTTCTCGGCTGAGTTATCTACTAAATACTCAATTAGCGAGAACTCTTTTTCGGTGAGGCAGGCATTCACCCCGTCAATAAATATCTTTCTCCTAGCTAGATCGATGACCACTCCTCTGGCTGCCTGATCTTTCTCAGAAAGCTTGGCAAGCGCTCTAGGGTCGGCTAGCGCTGCGCGAACGACATCCACGTTTTTACCTCCGCAGCCGGGCTTAGCCAGCGCAACAGCCGCAAAAGACTCTTGGGCTAGCCCAGGAGCAATTTGATCTAGGGTGCTGCGCAGTTGGCTGACAATCTCGGCCAAAGTCAGGCCAAGTCCTTTAGCGGTTTGTTCGTCGATGCCGACGTATAGGGCAAAGCCTCTGGCTTCGGTGATTTCTCTTACAAATGGGTTATTGGTAATGGTCATTTTAGATAAGTCCTTTATGTGATTATGCGATTTATGGGGGAGTGAAGCGATCGGGGCTTCGGGGGTAATGTGTCTAGCTAAATAGTTTTAGATTTAGCGGCACATTCGCATATGCATCACATGGCGCATCAGCATGGCTGAGTGCATAGCCTCAGTCATCATTCTTGCTGGCGCAAAGTTCATCATGACCTAAACTTTAGGTGATTGGCTAACTCAAGTCAAGTTGAAACCAGGGGTAATAGACCGTTGAGCAACGTCATTTTTCGTCTCGGACTAGTTGGCTATATAGCCATCCTGCTCTACGCCTCACTTTGGCCAACTCCGGTTGACGGAGGCGGCTTCATCTGGTGGGTCACCTCGGAGATTCTGAAATTCTGCCAGAGCATCGACTGGCTCAATTGGCTTCGTTATAACCAGCTGGAAGCAATAGCCAATATGCTGCTGTATTTACCACTCGGGATCTTTATCGTGAAGTTTTTCCCTAGAGCGCCATTTTGGTTAGCATTTATCAGCCCAGTACTGGTCTCAGTTATTGCCGAAGGCATTCAGCGATTCTTATTGCCAGCTCGCTACTCAACAGTCGACGATGTGATCAACAATGCCATTGGTGGGGCACTCGGAGTGCTTATTGCAACCGGCATTCGCCGATTGAGGAAACCGAAACGCTAGGAGAATTTAGCATCACTGGCGGAATCAAACTCGGAGCACCGCTAATCAACTCCTGGTTATCATCGTTGATTGGTTCAACCATATCAATCACCAGAGTCTTTTTCTCACCAGCTAGCAGAGTGACTTCAAATACCCAGATTGGTCTGTTTCGGTCCGTTCCAATTGAGACAAACTCATCTTCACCGTTTACGGTAATGGTTTCAGATTCTGATCCAACCGGACCGTAGATGGTAACTAGGTCGCGGTTAGAACCCTTCGGCCTAGCCTCACCAAACTGGTCATCTAGACGTAAATCAACATAGGCCGGTAAGCCGCTCTTCGGCGCTCTATTTTCAATTTCAACTGTGACACGTGATTTTCTACCCTGGTAACCGGTGAAGGTATCAACATTACAGATGCCCAGCACATAATCCAGCTTGACAAAGGTATAGGCATCTAGTTTGTTGCCACCGGCGTTATTTACAGTTACCAAAACATTGGAACCGAACTTTTGGCTGACCTCACCGCTTACTCGGTAGTTAGAGAAAAGCTTTTGAATGTTTTTATCCTCAGCCCAAGCCATGATCCGATCACCGGTTGTATCTTCAGCAGCTGATTTCAGGAAGCCACTGGCACTAACCTTGCCGGAAACCAAGCGGCTAAACATCTCTTTGGCAAGTTCACCAACCACAGCATCTTTGACCTGGACATTGGTGAATTTGGCATAGATATCTTTAGAGAGAAAATCAATTACATTGCTCGGTTCAACACTTACCCCACGCACTGTTATCGCACCTACCGCACCGGATAGTTCACTAACTACACCTTGACCAACAAAGAGCACACCGTCAATTTTCTGACCACGCTTTTGCTGCCAACCATCGGCCATTAGCCTGGCCGCATACGGGGCATGGGCGGAAGCGTTGATATCTCGCCAGTCTGCAAGATCTACTCCCCAGATATCTCTAAGTTCTTCAGGGTAGTTCTTGTAGTTGATGCCACCCATTTTTAGAAGCGTCTTATCCGAACCGTACTCGTCAAGTTTTACCTTGCCGTTTTTGGCGGTGAGAATTGCATACGCTCCGGTAATTCCTCCGGTGCCGCGAAGTTCAGAAAGGTTTTGAATAGCTACAAACCACCGTTTAGTATCAGGTTGCTCTAGCACTACCGTGCCAACTTGAACAATTGGAGTTATTCTGGCGCTGGCATTAGCTAAAGCACTTACTATTTGTTTTGCTGAGCCAATTCGCTGATCTAAACCAAAATGCAGTGAACCTGCATCAACTCCGGCTAGATCACGATTTAGTTTTTGCACCGCTTCATTCATCGCACTCATGCTCTCGCGCATCGAGGAAACCAGCGTGCTATCGGTAAGTGGCTTACTGCCAATACCGGCTTTGATTAGCTGGTTAGCGATGTTGCTAACATCCTGGGCACCCTGCAAAACTAAACGGCCATCGGAAGCGACGATGCTGGCAGCTTTGATATCCGCCCCGATAACCGGCAGGTAGCCAGCTAATTGAACAAGCGGGTCTTTAGCCGATGCATCGGCCATAGCTATGGCATCGGCTGCTTTACCTAAGCCAGCGCTTATTTGAGCAAGATCTTTAGTTGAAGCTATTTTTTGTAGTTGGTCAACTTCATTGACGGTGCTCTGAAGGGATACCACCATCAAAATAACGCGGATGACTAAATAAAGGATTGTTAAAACTAATGCCATCACTGCAACAGCGATGGCATTTCGTTTATTTTTTGCTAGTTGCAAATCCAACCTTTAGCGCAGTTTGAGCTTCGCTGAAGTCTTAGTCGAACTTGCATAAACAGCCCCAGATTCAAGTGTTACAACAACTGTGTAGTCACCAGCGGCATATGTGGTGCCGGTGAATGACTTGCTGAATTGACCTGAACCGTTTGTGGTTGCAGTAGTTGACTTAACTTCAGTGCCATCTTTTCTTAGCGAAAGAGTAACAGTCTGACTTGCAACTGCAACTGAACCTGACTTAACGGTTCCTGAAGCAGAGAAAGTCGGGTTCTTTGAAGAGAATGCACTTGTTGAAGAAACCTTAGTTACGATGCTGGCAAGTCTTCCAACGGTTACTGACTTGGTAAGAGTAACGGCATCGCCACCAGAGCAAGTGGTGCTGATCGAGTTTGTAGAAAGAGTGTAGGTACCAGCTGTTCCTGGGGTAGCCAAGCTAAATGCACCGGTCTTACCGTTTGCCTTTACAGTCTTAGCGCCAGAAGAGATTCCTTCGCCAACCCAGAAGACGGTTACTGAACAGCCAGCCTTGACACGAGAAACCTGAACGGTGATGTTATCGCCAGGAATGATGCGGCTTGCTGAAGATAGACCTAGAACCGGAGCCTGACCTGCAGGGTAACCGAGAGCAGGAACGGCGGCCGATGCTGATAGAAGAGCAATTGCCGAAAGAGCTATTAGCTTTGTTTTCATATTTCCTCGTATAAATCCGATGGATTTTGTTAGTTTATAGCAGAAATAGGGCTATTTGGGAGGGATATGCAGAAAGTTTATCTATTGTTACGAGGCTGTAAATTAGGGGTTTTAGCGAATATTTAATGCCCAGAAAACCCTGTTTTCGGCTAGTTTAGAAACATAACCATTATTTAGGGGTAGCTTTTGAGGCTCAGTGAGTACCTGCTTGTCGTCCGCAAGCGATTTGTCCTATTTACAACCATATTTATAGCCGCCATCATGGCTGCTTTTGCGGTTACCTCACTAACCACCCCTACCTATGAGTCCACCACCAGGCTCTTTGTGTCTACCAGTAGCAATGAATCAGCAGCTGATCTTTTGACCGG
>JAURKU010000053.1 GCA_030831605.1 Rhodoluna sp. | reverse complement strand
GAGACTGGACTGGAGATTCTTAGATCTTAGAAGACCAGAGATGAACCTGGTCTTCAAGGTCCAAACCACAATTGAACATGCTTGGCGAACCTATTGGGTTGACAACGGTTTTGTTGAAATTCATTCACCAAAACTAATGTCTTCTCCTTCAGAGTCTCATGCCGAGCTATTCAAGATGGAATACTTTGAAACAGTTGCCTACCTAGCCCAATCGCCACAGTTCTATAAGCAGATGGCCATGATGGCAGGGTTCGGCAGGATCTTTGAAATAGGTCCAGTATTTAGAGCGGACCCTTCCTTTACTTCAAGACACGCAACTGAGTTCACCTCGGTTGATATGGAAGTTTCCTATATCGAATCTCATGAAGACATCATGAACATTCAAGAAGATTTGATGATTGCCGCTATCAGCGCTGTGAAAGAAAAACATGGCGAAGAGATCAAAAAGCTTTTTGATGTTGATGTGGTTGTCCCAACTAAGCCTTTCCCTAGAATTCCGCTAGCCGAAGCAATCGACATTGTTGCTAAACGCGGTCACGAAATTACTCGTGGTGGAGATATGGACCCTGAGGGTGAAAGACAGATTGCGGCCCACGTCCAAGAAACTCTTGGTCACGAGTTCGTCTTTCTAACCGACTACCCATCAACAGTTCGTCCGTTCTATCACATGCGTCATGCCGATAACCCAGGACTTACGAAGAGCTATGACCTAATCTGGCGTGGAACAGAGATCACCACCGGAGCTCAAAGAGAGCACCGCATAGATGTGCTTATCGAACAAGCCAAATCAAAGGGTCTTGATCCAGCAGGACTACAGTCCTATATCGACTTCTTCAAATTCGGTGCCCCTCCACACGGTGGCTTCGGTATGGGATTACTAAGAGTGGTAATGCTGCTTCTTCACGAGACAAACATTCGTGAAGTTGGTTACCTATTCCGTGGACCTAACCGCCTAGAACCATAAAGTGTTCGAAAGGGAATCCCGCCAGATTCAAGGCATCCACGATGCCTATAGCGCTAAACAGCAAGCAGAATACAAAGCCCAGCATGATGCGATAGCAACTGAGGTTGCCAGACTGATGGGTGAAGGTGCTGAGATAACAGATCAGGTAGTCCAAGAACAAATCAAACAGCACTACGAGTTCATTTGCCAGTTCTGGAAACCAAATAAACAGGCCTATAAATCACTTGCTTTGACATATGTCCTAGACCCGGCCTTCGAAGCAACCTATGAGTCCTTCGCGCCGGGTCTAGCTAAATACATCAAATCAGCCATTGAGATCTGGGC
Source organism: Rhodoluna sp. (assembly GCA_030831605.1). Taxonomy (GTDB): domain Bacteria; phylum Actinomycetota; class Actinomycetes; order Actinomycetales; family Microbacteriaceae; genus Rhodoluna. Next base: position 21,421 of record JAURKU010000053.1, on the reverse strand, counting down.
TGATGAGAATCTTAGTTAGCTGTCTCTGAGTTTCTCTGATTCGCTTCTGGAAAGAAAGGGTTCGCCCTTGATCCCGTAAGACCAGTACTTCTGCAGCGAGATCCAACCTGAAATAAAGAAAACAAGTACCAGAAACTGTCCACCACTTAGCGAAAAACTATAAACAGCATCCGGCATTGGGGTGAATGAGAATTCCTTTTCTCCGAAGAAATACTCCTGATAACCGTAGAGAAAAGCTCCCACTAAAGCTAAGCCTAGAAGCCCAACAAAAGACTCGTGGGCACGTTGCAGGGCTTTATCCCTGCGCCTAAGTTGGTATTCGTCAAGGATGGTGCGCCTGGTAGATGTCTTGATTGAGAAGAACCTCGCAGACATGGAATATGCCCTAGAAGATTTCTCCTCAAAGTTGAAAACAAATCTAACCGATACCGCCTGCATGACTAGAACTAGGCAGATTAAACCCAGATACCAAAGTGACAATTCAGGGTTCATAAATGCGTAATAGCCATAGCCAAACAGGACCACAATTGATAGCAGGGTGATTATTGCCCTTGCATAAGTGTTCCTAAAGCCAGCAAAAAACTCTTCGTTTCTAAACCATTTGATTATCTTCGCCTCGATTTTTTCACCGAGCTCCTGAGACGGCCAAACTACATCGGCTTGTTCTGTGAGTTTCTCTATTTGAGCTTCTAGATCTCTTATCTGCTGCTCTATGGTTTTCTGTTTCTTGTTTGTCATTAGTTATCCTCCAAACTAAAGATCTGCTCTACTTTTTTGTTTAGCGCTTTTGCTATGCGCAGGGCGAGCACTAGGCTCGGGCTATATTCGTTTCTCTCGATATAGCCGATTGTTTGGTAGTGAACATCTACCGCCTCGGCCAGTTGCTGCCTGGTCATCTTGGCTTTAGTTCTTACCTGCTCGAGCTTGTTATAGATGAGCTCTTCATCTGCTTTAGGTTTACGTCCCATATACATAGCATAATTACTATGTAGTATTATTACAACATTTGAATGCCTGTTTTAGAAATTAATTCTTGGCTCCCCTAGACCAATTTTCAACTTTTAGTCCTGGTACTCGGGCGAAGTGCTTGGTGTTTGCTGTGACCAACACGGCATCCAGGGATAGGGCATGGGCTGCAATCAAGGTGTCGATCTGACCAATAGGTTTACCTGACTTAGCTAAAACACTCAATAAATAACCGGCCCGCTTAGCGGCTGCTTTATCGAAAACCTCGATGTTCACATAATTCACGAAACTCTCTGACAACTTGTAAGAAGGTGAGCTCTTCCGACCTGCCTGCATCCCGGCCACAATCTCTGAAATTACCAGCGTTGAGGTGAGAACATCCTGAATCGGGGTCATGTCCAACTTGAATAGGGCCTCTTTATCTCCCCTGAAGATATCCACCAGTGTGGAAGTGTCTAGAAGATACCTCATTTGGTCTCTTCCATGAACTTTTCCATTTCCTCACTTGGCTTCCAGGGAGTGCTATCACGCTGGAAGGCCGATAGCCCGGCCTCAACTTCTTCTCTCTCAGCCTCCGTGAGGGATCTAACTAGAGCAATAAATTCTGCCTTTTTCTTGGCTTTGGTCGAGGCTCTTATCATTACTGTTTTCCTGGCTTCGTCGTATTCAATTTCGAGTTCATCTGAGTCAAACCGCCATTTTGCAGGGATCCGAACAGCCTGGCTTCCACCGTTCATAAAGGCTTTGGACTGGATGATTTCTTTTGATCCGCTCTCAGGCGCATCTATTTTCTGAATCACTTCTTTACTCATCTTTCTATCCTTTGCTCTTGTATAGACAAAGTGTATAGATATTTAGCGTAAAGTCAAGAGATTAATTTGAGCTTGAGTTTATGAAACCTAGAAGGAATGAAATTATATTCTTCGAAATCAAAGAACAATTCTGATTCAGGTAGAACTTCCCATGAACTGAATTTGCTTAGCCAGATCTCTAGAACTATCTTTGCTTCTAGTTGAGCTAGGTGCATGCCGATGCATGAGTGCCTACCGTAGCCAAACCCGAGATGTGGATTTGCTCCCCGATCAAGCTTTATTTCTTTAGGGTCTGCTATCGCTGTTTCATCCTGATTGGCAGAAATAAATGAAAGCCAGGCATATTTGGGTTGTGCAGCATCATCGGTTTCTTGAACATCAACCCTATGCATCATCGGAAGCGGAGAAAGAAACCTGACCATCTCACTAATAAAGTCAGGGATGAGTTCAGCATTACTCTTTAGGATTTTCCTGTGCTCAGAGTTATTGGCTAAATGCCATAAACAGCCAGAGATGAGTTTGACCACGGTATCTCTACCACCAGCTAGAACCAGATTGGCCATACCGTATTTCTCTTTACGAGTTAGAGGCCTGCCTGAAATCTCGGCTGTATTCAAGACACCAAATAGATCCGTAGTCGGGTTCTCATCTAGATCCTCAAAGGTCTTTTTCAGATACCTATCCAGATGATCTCCATGACGAATTCCATCCTCATCGGTTATCCAGGTATCCGGTCCCCAAGAAAACCATTCCTCAACATCCTGCGGTCTTCCAAAGACCACACCTAGACACTGAACAATCATTTTCAGTGCTAGATCTCTGGTTATCTCCACCTCATCAGTAAAAGAATCTATTAGCGATGTGGCTAACGTTCTAAACTCTGCTGAGTGCTGATTGACCGCATCTTTACTAAACCAGGGGTTTAGTAAATCTCTGAGCAAAGTGTGATCCGGTGGATCAACTTCTAGAGGTAGCTGCTTGTAATCTCTGACATCTAGATCCCCTTGTAAATCAGAGGAGTAATTCTCATAGTCTCTAGCTGCTTTTCTAACCTCAGCGTTACCTTTGATGATCTTCATTGTTTTATCAAATCATCCAGTGCTGCTCTAAAGCGCTCTGGGTCAATCCGCCAGTAATTGTGAACCTTCCCGTTGATTAGCAGTACCGGGACTTCCTCTGAATACTTCGCATAGAGCACCTCATCGACCAAGATGTCGTGTTCAACTAGGTTGACCTGAACGTGCCTTGCCACTCCAGTGTTCTCTGCCCTGAAAGCACCAATGATGGCATTGACGGTGACCCTAGCCTCATCGCAGAGATGGCAACCTGATTTACCAATCAGGGTCACGTCAATGGTTTTGCTCATGGCTCTAGGTTAATCAACTTAGACTTATCAAGTGGCCAAATCCCCTAAAAAGCCAGCAGCGGCTTTCTTTGACATCGATAACACGCTAGTTCGTGGATCGACCAGTTATCAATTTGGCAAGGCTGCTTATAAGCGTAAATTTTTCCCAAGAAAAGACTTCTTAGCTTTCGCTTGGCATCAGGTTAGATTCATCGCTCGAGGCGAAACCGAACACATGCTCGCGGCAATAAAAGACCGTGCACTAGAACTGGTTAAGGGTCGTAGCTACGAGCAGATGAAAGCCTTGATTGCGGTTGTCTACGATGAAGAGATCAAATCTAAAGTTTGGCCGGAAACTGCACGTCTTGCCCAGCAACATGTCGAAGCCGGGCGTGAAGTCTGGTTGATTACCGCCGCCCCGCAAGAAATGGGCGAAGAAATCGCCAAGCGTTTGGGTTTGACCGGCGCACTTGGAACCAAGCTGGTGAGGGTCGATGGAGTATTAACCGGAGAGATTGAAGGCAAACCTTTGCACGGCAAGGAGAAAGCCAAGGCGTTGAAGAAGCTTGCCAAAGCTCGTGGCTTTAGTTTGAAGAAATCATTCGCCTATAGCGATAGCCACAATGACTTACCACTGCTTACCTCGGTAGGGCACCCGGTTGCGGTTAACCCGGATAAGTTATTGAAGATATATGCCAAGAGCGCTGGTTGGAAGATTTACGATTTCAAGCGCAAAGATCTAAGACCGGTAAAAAAATCAGTGAAACAAGAAATCAAAATCGGTAAAAGAGGTTAAAGATTTAGCCCGCTAGTTGCCTAGCGGGCTAATCAAACTTATAGTCCTATCGACTACTTCTTGTTACGACGCTGGTGGCGAGTCTTACGAAGCAACTTACGGTGCTTCTTCTTCGACATACGCTTGCGGCGCTTTTTTACAACTGATCCCACAATGCCTCTTTTAGTAGTTTTTGACGGTTCGCTTTATTCTAGCCGAACTAGCGGGGTGCTTAATAACCTTAACTAATTGCCAACCTCACTCAACTAAGCCCAAAAAGGGCATAAACTCAACAGCGATGACCGAACACCAACCATTTGATTTGGTAGCCAGACTAGATGGCTGCGAGATTCGCTATTACCCGAAATACGTTCTAGTTCAGGTAAAGACCAAGGGGGAGTTTAACTCCGCTGCCAGTCGAGCCTTTAGGCCACTGGTGAATTACATTTCCGGACGAAACAAAGCTGGCTCTCAGTTTGCCATGACCGCCCCGGTGATCCACTCTCCTAACCCGCAGGCTACTGAGCACCTAGTTAGCTTCGTCCTTCCAGCTGGAACCGAACTGAAAGACATTCCACTTCCAGTAGATGCCGAAGTAAAATGTGTTGAGGTAGCGCCGCATTACGCCGCTGCTATCAAATTCCGTGGTCTGGCTAGCTACGAGCACTTCAACTCGCTCGGTATGAAATTGCGTGAAATTACCAAAAAAGCTGGACTTAAAACTTTGGGCGATCCCTACTACGCCAGATTTGATCCCCCTTGGAAACCAGGTTTTCTAAGACATAACGAAGCCCTAATTGCATTGGAAAATTACCCCTCGAAAGGAAAATAATGAAAATCAATAACCTGCTGCGTAAAGGTATTGCTGAGGCGATGGGTGTGATGATTTTCGTCACATCAATCATGGCGGCGAATTTCAACCCGACCTTTAAAAACGTCGCACTAGCCGGAACCTTAACGGTGATGATTTTGCTAACTGCAACAATCTCCGGTGGTCATCTCAACCCTGCTGTTAGCTTCTTCTTTTTTGCAAAGAAGTCTATTGATCTAAGCACTCTGATCACCTACTGGATTGCCCAGCTAGCTGGTGGAGCACTGGGTCTCTACCTCGGCTACGCACTATCCGGTCAAAGCGTAAGCGCTGTTGTTGGTCCAACCGTTTCAGCCAGTGGTGCATTCATCGGTGAGGTTTTTGCCACAGCAGTGCTTATTTTGATCATCATTCGACTGGCAACTACAAAGCGCGAAGCAATTATTCCTTTTGCAGTTGGTCTATGGGTGCTAGTTGCCAGCACATACACTCTCACTGGAGCTCAAGCTAACCCAGCGGTAACCTTTGCGCTAATGCTAAGAGATGGCTTCAACCAGGATTACCTAATGTTGGTTTTGGCTCAGTTCATCGGAGCGCTGCTAACGCTGGTCTATATCATCGTGCTAGATAGCGAGAAGAAGAAAAAAGTTAAGAAGTAATTAACCTCAAATAAAGGTGCCTTCAAGCAGTTGGAGGCACCTTTTGCTTTAACCTTGATGTATGAAAGCAAGCGTCTTATTTGTCTGTGTTCACAATGCTGGTCGGTCTCAAATGGCAGCTGGTTGGCTAAATGAATTAGCCGGAGATCGAATTGAGATTCGCTCAGCCGGCACTGAACCTAAAGAACAGATCAACCCGATAGCAATTCAAGCCATGGCTGAAGTTGGCATCGACATTGCCAATAATCAACCAAAGGTGCTCACCGACGAGGCCGTGCTAGCTAGCGACTATGTAATAACCATGGGTTGTGGGGATAAGTGTCCGTTTTTCCCAGGCAAGACATACCGCGACTGGGTTTTAGCTGATCCGGCTGGACAAGATATTGAAATGGTTCGCCGGGTTAGAGACGAAATCAGAGACCACGTCACCGCGCTAATTGCCGAGATTGACGCTAAGTAATTAGCTCTTCGGCTTTTTAGCCTTGACCGAATTTACTGTTTTGCTCGCTTGAGTTTTCGCCTCAGAAAGCTTCTTCCCTAACTCTTTACCTACCTGCTCAGCATCAAAATCAAGGTTTATTTTGCCGCCAACTTTGGCCTCCAACCAACTAGCTGCGCTGGTTAGTAGGTTGGCGACATTCTCACCCAGGGCATCTGCTTGACCCGAAACAAAGCTGGCACCGAACTTGCCAAACCACTTTGCCGCATCAAGCAGTCCTTTTCTATTCAACGAGTAAGTGCTGGTCTTGCCCTTTTTCTCAACGCTGATTAGTTCTGCAGCAAGAAGAATCTTTAGTTGTTTCTCCAAAACGGTTGCACTTAGTTTCAAAGATTTGTTGATGGCCGCTGTAGTGAGCGACTTATTGGCTAAAAGCTCAAGGATTTTGCGGCGCTTTTCATCGGCTAGGGCATCAAATACATCGGTCACTTAGATCTCCTGTGCTATTTCTTTAGCTCTGGCAAGAGCCGCCTTTGTCGCTTTGACAAATAAGTCCTCGAGATTACCCTCTTCTAGTATTGCTATCGCCTTCATGGTAGTTCCATTAGGGCTGGTTACCTGACGGCGCAATTGCGCTGGATCGGCTTGGGTTTTAGTCAAAAGCAAACTGGCTCCTAAAAAGGTTTCAGTCACCATCAAATAAGCCTGATCTTCACTAAAACCATTTTCCTTGGCAGCCTTGATAAATTCTTCGATAAAGAAAAATACATAGGCAGGGCCAGAACCAGAAATAGTTGATAACGCATCAATTTGATCTTCTTCAATGACTAAAGTCTTACCCACTGCGCTGAACAGCTCTTCAACTTGCATTCTCTGCTCCTGGCTCACGCTGACTCCAAATGCAATACCGGTAACACCTTTACCAACAAGAGCTGGAGTATTTGGCATAGCCCTAACCACCTGGTTGGTTTTAGCAACATGCTTAGACATGGTTTCGATGGTTATGCCAGCAGCCACTGAAACCACTAAGGCGTTTGGATCTAGAACTACAGCGATTTCATCTAGCACTTTGCTGACATTTAGTGGCTTCACGGCGATGATAATCAAATCAGCACCTTCGGTAGCAAGGGAATTTGCATTGGGTTGATATTCGGTGGCATAGGCGGTCACCTTATATTTTTTTGCCAGCCCATCAGCTTTTTCGACAGTTCTGGTAGTGAGCTTGATTTGCTCTGGCTTATAGCCGTGGTGCAGCATGCCGGCCAGAATGGCAGTTCCCATGGAACCGCAACCGATGATTGCAACAGTTTTTTGCATAAGACTAGTTCAGCACAAACTGCACGGTGTTTTCGCTGATAATGCCATTTACCTCAGCTGTGAGTAAATAGCTGGCACCGCCTGCACCAACTGCTGGTTGCCCATCCTCGATTGAACAGCCGTCAGCGGAAGATCTAACTCGCTGCCAATCGGATGCAGCGTTGGCTACCGGCACGTTTGGTTTAAGCAATATCGGGTAATCCTCACGAGGCGCATCCAATTTACAATCCTTCGAATCCCAGATGTTATCGCTACCGCTTTTTACCCGGTAATAGGTCACCGAAGAGCCGACATTTAGTTTGCATTCAACAGTTCCGATGTTGGTTACCGTAAACCAGAAGTATGGATACTCATCAGGGTTGAATGCTCCCTGATACTGCTTTGCTGATGTTCCAACATTGGCCTCAACCCTGATTTGTTGCGATTGACAATCGGCCCCGGCTACCTGAGTTGGAGCTTTGTTTGGATTGAAAAGCCCACCAACCCAACCTATTACTCCGCTAACTAGAGCAACTGCTCCCCAAGCCAGACCTCCTAGCACCAAAAGGGCAATTACACGTCTAGCCCAGATCACACTAGGGCGAAGTTGATTGTTTTGCATACTGTTATTTTGCCAGCGCTGATCGCTAGATCAGGCGAAGCATGCGAGTGTTGCCCAAGGTGTTCTGCTTAACTCGAGCCAAATCCAAGAATTCAGCAATACCGTCATCGTTCGATTCAACCATCTGAGCAAAAGTCTCCTCATCAACGGGAACATCGCTGATAACTTCAAAACCGCAACGACCAAAGAAGTCAACTTCAAAGGTGAGGCAAAACACTCGGTCAATACCAAGACTTGCTGCCCGCTCAATTAGAGCTTCAACGATTGCTTTACCGAGACCTAGTCCGCGCGCTGACTGATCAACCACCAGAGATCTAACCTCAGCTAAATCTCCCCACATCACATGCAGTGCTCCAGCGGCAATTATTCTGCCGTCAGAGGCAACCGCAACCACAAACTCCTGAACTCGCTCATAAAGCGATACCAGCTGGTGCTGGAGTAATACGTTGCTGTCAACCAGCGGTGCACGCATCGCCTGAACAGCTGGGATATCAGAAGTTCTTGCCGGTCTGATGTGAAAGTTGTGAGGCACGAACTAAATGCTAGCAACCTGACGCTCGTTTGAGGTGAATATAAACTCACCAGAAACCACATCAGCAATCACATCGCTCGCGTTCTTAATAACTCCCTGCAGAATGCTCTCGGAGATCTGGTCTTCGATTTCACGCTGCACAGCCCGACGAAGCGGTCTAGCACCAAGGGCTGGATCGTAACCAAGTTCAATCAGACGCAACTTAGCAGCTTCGGTTAGGGTCAGCGTGATATCGCGCTCTTCTAAACGAGTGTTTAGCTTTCTGATGAACAGGTCAACAATCTGCATCAACTCTTCCTTAGATAGTTGAGGGAAGACGATGACATCATCGACACGGTTTAGGAATTCCGGCTTGAAGTTCTTCTTCAATTCATCTTTGACCTTGGATGCCATTCTCTCGAAGTCGTTCTGCTGGTTGCCCTCAAGGTTGAAGCCAAGTGCTCCGCGAGAAATGTCCTTGGTACCAAGGTTTGTAGTCATGATGATGATGGTGTTCTTGAAGTCAACTACACGTCCCTGACCGTCGGTTAGACGACCCTCTTCCAGGATCTGCAACAGTGAGTTGAAGATATCTGGGTGAGCCTTCTCGATCTCATCGAATAGCACCACGCTAAATGGCTTGCGACGCACGCGTTCAGTCAACTGACCGCCCTCGTCAAAGCCAACGTATCCTGGAGGTGCTCCGAATAGACGGGATACGGTGTGCTTTTCGGCATACTCACTCATATCAAGTGAGATCAGCGCACCTTCATCATCGAAGAGGAATTCGGCAAGTGCTTTAGCCAACTCGGTCTTACCAACGCCGGTCGGACCGGCGAAGATAAATGAACCGGATGGACGGTTTGGATCTTTCAAACCAGCACGTTGGCGACGAATTGCCTTTGAAATAGATTCAACGGCAGCCTTCTGACCAATAACACGCTTGTGCAGCTCCTTCTCCATGAAGACCAGCTTGGCTGACTCCTCTTCAGAGAGCTTGAACACTGGAATACCGGTAGCGGCAGCCAGCACCTCGGCAATTAGACCCTCGTCAACAACACCGTGGGCAGCAACATTACCGGAGCGGAACTGCTTGGTTAGCTTGGTGCGCTCGGAAACTAACTTCTTCTCAGAGTCGCGTAATTTAGCAGCCCCTTCGAAATCTTGTGATTCGATGGCCTTTTCTTTATCGACGCGAACTGCAGCAATCTTTTCTTCCAACTCACGAAGTTCAGGTGGCGAAGAAAGAATTGATAGTCGCAATCTAGCTCCAGCCTCATCGATTAGGTCGATTGCTTTATCCGGTAGGTAGCGGTCCTGAACATAGCGGTCAGCTAGCTTTGCCGCTGCAACAAGTGCACCGTCGGTGATCGATACCTTGTGGTGTGCTTCGTAGCGATCGCGAAGACCTTTCAAGATGTTGATGGTGTGTGGCACAGTTGGCTCGTTCACCTGGATTGGTTGGAATCGTCTTTCCAACGCAGCATCTTTTTCAAAGTATTTTCTAAACTCATCCAAAGTTGTTGCTCCGATGGTTTGTAGTTCACCGCGAGCTAGCATCGGCTTTAGAATCGATGCGGCGTCAACTGCGCCTTCGGCTGCACCGGCACCGACCAGAGTGTGAATCTCATCAATGAAAGTGATGATATCTCCCCGGCCCTTAATCTCTTTGATGACTTTCTTTAGACGCTCTTCGAAATCACCACGGTAACGAGAACCAGCAATCAACGAACCAAGATCAAGTGTGTATACCTGCTTACCCTTTAGGGTTTCTGGAACGTTACCGGAGACTATTGCCTGAGCTAAACCTTCAACAACAGCAGTCTTACCAACACCTGGTTCACCAATCAAGATTGGATTGTTTTTGGTGCGTCGAGAAAGAATCTGCATTACTCTTTCAATCTCACGCTCACGGCCAATAACCGGATCTAGCTTTCCTTCAGCAGCGGATGCGGTTAGGTTCTTTCCGAATTGGTCTAGAACCTGAGAACCCTTTTGTGGAATCTGCTCGCCACCGACAGTTGCCGATTCTTTGTTGTCAAAGCCCTGCAACATCTGCTGAACTTGAGCGCGCACCTTATTGCTGTCTGCACCTAACTTGGTAAGCACCTGAGCGGCAACGCCTTCACCCTCTTTGATAAGACCAAGTAGCAGGTGCTCGGTACCGATGTATGAGTGACCAAGTTGCAGTGCCTCGCGAAGGGAGAGCTCTAGAACTTTTTTAGCTCTAGGAGTGAAAGGAATGTGGCCGTTAGGAGTTGACTGACCCTGACCGATGATCTCTTTGACCTGGTCACGAACGGCTTCTTGAGAAATGCCGAGCGCTTCCAACGCCTTGGCGGCTACGCCTTCACCCTCGTGGATTAGTCCGAGGAGAATGTGCTCAGTGCCTATGTAGTTGTGGTTGAGCTGCTTGGCTTCTTCTTGTGCCAAGACAACTACCCTGCGGGCTTTATCGGTGAACTTCTCAAACATTTTTACTCCTTTGGCACCTTTTATGTGCTTACAAAGAAGATAACCCTGTTTGCCCCTATTTATTCAGGCTGTTCGCCAATGGGGGAACGCTTCTTAGCCGCTTTGGCGCGCTCCTCAGCCTCGACCTGAGCCCTGGCTTTGCGCTCCTTGGCATCAGCGCCAATGATGGATTTGAAGAGGAAGTAGACGATAAAGCCCATGCCGATAGGAGGCAAGAGCGCCAGTAGTGCCGGGCCGATGATGTCCCAGTTCATTACTTAACCAGTGGGAACATGATGGTTTCGCGAATGCCCAATCCGGTCAGGGTCATCAGCAGGCGGTCAATCCCCATGCCCATACCACCTGATGGTGGCATGCCGAATTCGAGTGCCTTTAGGAATTCTTCATCAAGCTTCATCGCCTCGGGATCTCCAGCAGCAGCTAGTCTTGCCTGCTCAACGAATCTTTCGCGCTGAATAACCGGATCAACTAGCTCCGAGTAGCCAGTGGCTTGCTCGTAGCCGCGAATATATAAATCCCATTTCTCAACTACCCCGGCAACGCTGCGATGATTTCTCACCAGCGGTGAAGTATCAACCGGAAAGTCCATCACGAAAGTTGGCTTGGTGAGGGAGCCCTTAACAAAGTGCTCCCAAAGCTCTTCAACATATTTTCCGTGCAGTGGATGATCTATTTCGAGACCTTCTTTATCGGCCAGTTTTTTCAAAACAGCAATATCTGTTTCTGGTGTTATCTCTACACCGCTGGCATTGGAAAGAGATTCAAACATCGAGATGCGATCCCATTCACCAGATAGGTCATTGATCTCACCGTCTTCTAATTCAACCTGCAGCGTTCCAAAGACATCCAACGCCGCATTTTGAATCAGCGATTGAGTGAGCTCGGCCATGGTGTTGTAATCACCGTAAGCTTCGTATGCCTCAAGCATGGCAAATTCAGGCGAGTGGGTTCTATCCGCACCTTCGTTTCTAAAGTTTCGGTTAATTTCATAAACACGATCGATGCCACCAACAACAGCTCGCTTTAGAAATAATTCCGGCGCGATACGTAAGAACAATTCGGTATCAAAAGCATTTGAATGGGTTTTGAAAGGTCTTGCCGATGCGCCACCGTGGATGGTTTGAAGCATAGGAGTTTCAACTTCAATAAAAGTTCGCTCGATGAAAGTTTTACGCATTGACTGCATTACCTGGCTGCGGATCTTGACAACCTCACGAGCACGATCACGAACAATCAAATCAACATACCTGTGTCTGACCCGATACTCTTCACCGAGTTCATTGTGCAAATTAGGCAGCGGCCTAATGGTCTTTGCGGCAATCTGCCAGGAATCAACTAGAACGGAAAGTTCACCCCGCTTTGAAGTGATAACTTCACCTGAGACAAATAGGTGATCGCCAAGATCGACTAAGTCCTTGTAGTGCTCCAGGTTGGATTCGCCAACTTTTTCTTGAGAAAGCATCACCTGAATTCTTGATCCAGACCCAGCCTGTAAGGTGGCAAAGCAGAGTTTTCCAGTATTGCGCTGAAACATAACGCGACCGGCTAGGGCGACGGTATCCCCAGTCGCTACATCGATTTCGAGATCAGGGTATTTCGCTCTAACTGCGTCAATCGTGTGAGAAATAGGCAGACTTACCGGATACGCCTCAACGCCGCTGGATAGCAAGCGCTCACGCTTAGCCAAGCGAATAGCAATCTGCTCGGGCAGATCTTGTTCTTCCTCGCCTGGAAGATAGCTTTCCTCGGTCATGCCGGCTCCTGAATGCTGAGAGTTATGTTATCGATTAGGCGCACTCCGTCCAGAATTACGGCCACCAGTAGCTGGGCGGACCCAGTAAAACCAGCCGAAATCGGTTGAAAATTGCTCTTATCAACTAACGCTAGATAATCAAGTTTAGCCAGAGCCAGCGAAGATAAGGCTAAGCGGCTCTCATCCAGCGACTGAGCTATTGGCTGATCAGATTCAATTGCAGCCTGGGTCTCTAAAAGAATCCGATAGATCGAAGGTGCTACCGCTCTAGCCTCCTCGGATAAAAAGACGTTTCGGCTAGATAGTGCAAGGCCGTCAGCCTCGCGCTTTGTGCTACCGGCAAGGATTTCAATTGCATCGGCAAATTCTCTTTTGACCATGCGGCGAATTAAATAAAGCTGCTGGGCATCTTTCTCACCAAAGATAGCGACCGCTGGTTTGATCACGCTAAAAAACCAGTTGACCACATGAAGCATGCCATCGAAGTGTCCTGGCCGAGTGACGCCTTCAAATACCGAGCCAACCGCGCCGGCTCTAGGAACTAGCTGTTCTGGTAAACCATCCGGATAAACCTGATCGACTCTTGGTGCGAAGATGATATCTGGTTGAGCAGGCTGATTGGCTAAAAGTTCGATGTCGGCTTCTAACACCCGAGGATACTTAGCGAAATCTTCATTCTTACCAAACTGGGTTGGGTTCACAAAAATACTTAGAACTACAAAAGCATTTTCTACCGCAACAGCTTTTTCAACCAAGCTGAGATGGCCCTGGTGGAGAGCACCCATGGTTGGAACAAAAACTACTTTTCTAGTTGCGGCAAGATTTGCTAACGCCGATTTTAGTTCTTCGACTGTATCGATGACTCTCAATCGATATCGCCTTCTAGTAAATCGGCCGGATCAATTTCGGTAACGGAATTACGCAGCGACTCTTCAAGCGATGATCGTAAAATTCCACTTAAAAGATTTCTTGGTTTTGATACACCAGCATCTTCAAGCAATTTGATGGACTGGCCGACAATAAGATTAGTGAAAGTGCCTGCAACAGAAATCGCTTCTGCGTAGTTTTTTCTAGCTTCGCTTGGAATGTGTATTGGCTCACCACCAATTTCCATAGCCAGCATCTGAGCTATCGGCAAAACTTGTTCCGGGCCATCCACTCCAACATAGCTTTCCTGGAGCCTGGCTCGATCAATCGAACTGAAGCCGGTAAAGCGAATAGCCGGATGAAGCGCTAGCGGAATAACACCGAGCGAATATGCAGGTTCGAATACCTCGTAACCAAAATCAGGCGAAGTTGAGATAAGGATTTGGCCTGCTTTTATTGAACCGTTCTCCACCAAATCCGATACCAGTGAGGATATCTGATTACCGGGTATAGCAAATAAAACCAGATCGGCACCGCTAGCGACCGAGTCAACATCACCGATAAATAGTCCAGGCATAAGCTGGGTTACCAGATCTTGCCGATCCGCATCGCTGGTGGCTATCGCTAAGACTTTATGTCCCGCGTCAGCGAGAGCTTTGGCAAGTGCCAAACCAACTGGCCCAGCCCCGATGACCGAGCAGGTTAGTCTTGGGTTTTCATTCATGCCGGCACCGCACCGTCTTTTGGCCCTGAATCATTAGGCAGTCGGCAAATCCCTTGAACCGCAAAAGCGCAGATCAGCAAAGCAACCGCCACCAAGCCGGCACTCAGATTTGGGCCAATGGCTTCGGCGGCCACAACGGGCGAAGAAATTAGTTTTATTAGAATCCCTAGGTGCCAACCGATGAATAGTGCTGCCGCTACCGCTGAGGCTTTGGCCAGTAGCAATACCCTGACCGCGTAAAAAGGATCCACCGGAACTGGACGCTGCGGATTTACCTCTTTAGTCTGCGAAAACTTTTTCAAGGCTCTCTTGTATCGCCATATGGGTAAGGCCAGAGCGAGTAATACGATGCAGGCTACCGCTAGCGAAAAGCTAAGCGAAATACCACTGATTGGGGCACGAAACCCGTTACCTACCGCCCAGGTCGAATAACCAAAACCGGCGAAGCTTGAAACTAGAAACCAGAGTAATAGTGAAAGCAGATTAATTGGTTTCATTTGAGCTTCACCTGATCAGCAAAGATGTAGGCGAGTTTATTGATTTTGCCGATGCCCGGTAGCTGTGCATCTTGGTTCATCTCATACCAGGGAACAATAACAAATGCTCGGTTAGCTGCCTGTGGGTGCGGGATAGTTAATTTCTCGGAACGGTAATTGAGTTCACCAAATTTGATGATATCGATATCAATATTTCGATTACCCCAGCGCTCACGCTTCTTTCTGCCGAGTTTTATTTCAATTGCTTGCAAAAAATCTAGGAGTTGCTCTGGTTTGTAATCCGTAGATATTTCGGCAACGCAGTTTAGATATCTCGGCTTAGTCGAATCAACTCCAGATAGGGTTAGCGCTTTTGACTCATAAACAGCTGAGGTAGCAATTAGCTCAATTTTTTCATCTAAGCAAATGTGGGCTAGCGCTAATACAATCCAACGCCTGCGATTTCCTAGATTGCTCCCTAGTGCCAAAACAACTCGGTTAGCCACGTTTAGCCTTCACGGTAACCGATACATCAGAAAATTCAAATGGAATTGGAGCATTTGGTTTATGCACGGTAACTTTTGCTTTTTGAACTATTCCGCCAGAGAAATTCAAACAGTAATCCAGCAGTCGTTGGGCCAAAGTTTCTAAAAGATCAACCGGCTCTGCTTTGGTTAGTTCAACTAGGCCTTTGGCTAAATCACCGTAGTGCACCGTCTTTGCCAAATCATCGCTGAAGACCGCTTTATCGGCATCAAGCCAAACACTGGCATCGATATAGAAATCCTGGCCATTTTGTCTTTCAAAATCAAAAACCCCGTGATGCGCGAATACCCGCAAGCCGGTGATTGTTATTTTGTGGGACATGGTTCAATTCTGTCTTATTCTGCTTCGCGCAGTGCGGCAACCACATTGATGGCATCTAAGGTAGCCATCACGTTATGCACTCTGATCCCCCAGAGCTTTCGCTGCAGCAGCAGGGCAGTTAGCACTGCGGTGGCGACATCGCGCCGCTCATTACTGACGCTCAGGGCATCCTCGGCCAGCGCTCCGGCGATAAAGCGCTTGCGAGAAGCGCCAACCAAGATCGGCAACCCCAACTTCTCTAGCTCATCTAGCCTTGCCACCAGTTCCCAGTTCTGTTGCATGTCTTTGGCAAAGCCGAGACCCGGGTCAATCACAATGTTTTCACGCTTTACCCCAGCCTGGATGGCCTTTGTAACCTGGGCTTCCAGTTCACTAGCAACATCAGAAACTATGTCCTGATACTGATTCAACTGATCCATCTGGTCAGAAAAGCCCCGCCAGTGTGAGATGACTAGTTGCGCACCGGTTTTGGCTGCTACCGCAAACATTGCCGGATCAGCCAAGCCACCGGATACGTCATTGATGATTTCTGCCCCAGCCGCAACTGCCAACTCTGCAGTTTCTGAATTCATCGTGTCAATACTGATAGTCGCAAGTTTTAGTTTGGCGATTTCGCTAATTATCGGCAGAACTCTTTCTTGCTCTTCTAAAGGCGTAACTCGGTTAGCGCCGGGTCTAGTTGATTCACCGCCGACATCGATGATGTCAGCGCCACTAATTGCTAAAAGTTTTGCCTGATCAATAGCTTTTTCGAAAGTGTTATAGAGGTTGCCGTCTGAGAATGAGTCCGGTGTGAGATTTAGCACACCCATAATTTTGGGTCGATGGAATTTCATTTAGCAATCAGAGCCATTACTTCAGCACGATTAGCTGCCTCGGAATATAGTCCGCGCGTAGCTACCGTTACCGTATTTGCTTCCGGCTGTCTTGCGCCTCTTGAAGCAACGCAGTGGTGACGAGCCTCAATGACTACGACAACTCCCTTGGTCTCTAAACCTTTTTCCAGAGCATCGGCAATTTGCGCAGTTAGATTTTCTTGCAACTGCGGCCTAGCCGATAAAACTTCAACTAGCTTGGGTAACCGGCCTAGCCCTAATACCCGATCGCCGGGTAGGTAGGCGATGTGAGCGGCACCGGTGAAAGGTAGCAGGTGGTGCTCACAGATACTTACTAATTCAATATCTTTGAGTATTACAACATCGGTGTGCTCAGCAGGAAACGTTTCTGAAATTACCGTTAGCGGATCCACACCAATGCCAGAAAAGAAACCAGCGTAAGCATCAGAAACTTTTTGCGGTGTCGCCAAAAGCTCTGCTCGATTCGGGTCTTCACCGATAGCTAACAAAAGCTCAGTTACCGCTTTTTTCACTCTCTCGGCATCAACCACAATTAGCTCTTCTTAGACTTTTTCGGAATTGCGATAGGGCCTTGCTTTGGCTTGGGTCTAGTTGATTTAGACAACCACTGCTTACGCTTTGGCAATTTCTTAACCGGCTTGAAGATCTTGGCGATCTCATCACCGTTTAGAGTCTCACGCTCCATTAGTTCTTTGGCCATGGTGTCTAGCACCTTGCGGTTTAGATTCAGTGCCTTGTATGCCTCATCGTGAGCGGCATCTAAGATGGCGCGGATTTCTTTATCGATGGTCTCAGCGGTTAGATCGCTGTATTCCTTGGTCTGCGCCATGTCTCTTCCGATGAACACTTCGCCGGCTCTGCCAAAGGCAACCGAGCCAACAGTTGCGCTCATGCCATACTGCATCACCATAGATCTTGCGATCGAAGTGGCCTTTTCAAAGTCGTTAGAGGCGCCGGTAGTTGGGTCACCGTAAACAATCTCTTCCGCCACACGACCGCCCATCGCATAGGCGATCTGGTCGAGAAGCTGATTGCGGGTTACCGAATAGCGGTCTTCGAGCGGAAGCACCATGGTGTAGCCGAGTGCTCTACCGCGCGGCAAGATTGTCACTTTGGAAACTGGATCGCTGTGATTTAGTGAAGCGGCAACCAGTGCGTGACCGGCCTCATGGTAGGCGGTGTTTAGCCGCTCTGACTCCTGCATTAGGCGACCTTTTTTAGCCGGGCCACCAATCACACGGTCAATAGCTTCATCCAGAATTTCATTGGTGATCTGCTTGGCATTATTTCTGGCGGTCAAAAGTGCCGCTTCGTTTAGAACGTTTGCTAAATCTGCACCGGTAAAGCCAGGTGTTCTTCTGGCCACCAGAGCCAGATCAACATTGTCAGCAACCGGCTTACCCTTGGAGTGAACTTTTAGAATCTGCTCGCGCCCGTTTAGATCCGGTGCAGAGACTCCAACCTGACGATCGAATCTGCCTGGACGCAAAAGTGCAGGGTCGAGAATATCTGGTCGGTTAGTTGCTGCAATCAAAATCACGTTGGTCTTTGAATCAAAACCATCCATTTCAACAAGCAGTTGGTTAAGTGTTTGCTCTCGCTCATCATTACCGCCACCAATACCAGCACCGCGGTGACGACCTACCGCATCAATTTCATCAACGAAGATAATGGCCGGGGCTGCCTGCTTGGCTTGTTCAAACAAATCGCGAACACGAGATGCACCAACACCGACAAACATTTCAACAAAGTCAGAACCTGAGATTGTGAAGAAAGGAACTCCCGCTTCACCGGCAACAGCTTTAGCCAAAAGAGTCTTACCGGTTCCCGGTGGGCCGTATAACAAAACACCGCGAGGAATTTTTGCGCCGACCGCTTGAAACTTTTGTGGTTCCTTTAAAAACTCTTTGATTTCTTGTAGTTCTTCAATAGCTTCATCGACACCGGCAACATCAGCAAACATCACCTTGGGCATGTCCTTGTTATAAAGCTTTGCCCTTGACTTACCAAACTGCATCGCTCGATTATTAGATCCCTGTGCGCCGGAGAGCATGAAGTAGAACAAACCGAAAATCAAAAGGAAAGGCAAAATGGTAAACAGCAGTTGCAGATACCAAGGGGTGTTATTCACTTGGTCGTTATAGCCTTCGCTGAGGCTAGCTTCGGAGACGGTCTTCACCACATCGGCACCACGAGGTGCAACATAGAAGAATTGAATCTTTTCGCCAAGAACTGTGTCAACCGACTTCAAGGTGACATCAACGCGTTGTTCGTTTTCAATTACTAGAACTTTTTTAGCCCTAGAGTCTTTGATCATCTGGAGGCCGAGTGAGGTGTCTACCACCTTAAATCCAGAAGTGTTTATGCTGCTGAAACCAAACGCGACCACAAAGATGGCCAAGAAAATCCATAATGTTGGACCGCGGAAGATTTTGCGTGATTTCATAGAGGCTTAGCCCCGACCTTTCGTGAGATTCCCAATCAACCTCTAGGCTACCTGCCCCACAGGGCCTAGAAAACACCTGTTCGCAGACAGATTAACTAGTTTGAATAAACATGGGGGCTAAGTACCCCAACATCCCTGAGGGTTCGATACTTTTCGGCGTAATCGAGCCCATAACCGACAACAAACTCGTTTGGAATGTCAAAGCCAACTATCTTTACATCGACTTCTACCTTGGCGGCCTCTGGCTTACGCAATAGGGCAACTATCTCCACCGAGGCGGCCCCGCGGGCAGCTAGGTTCGATGCTAACCAGGACAGGGTTAGCCCAGAATCAATGATGTCTTCAACAATAATTACGTGTCTACCCAAGACATCGGTATCTAAATCCTTCAAAATTCTTACCACTCCGGATGATTGAGTCCCAGAGCCATAAGAAGAAACAGCCATCCAGTCCATAGCGACCGGGATCTGAATTGCTCTAGCTAAATCAGCCATAAACATAACCGCACCTTTGAGCACTCCGACCAACAGAACATCTTTACCTTTATATGAGGTGTCTATCTCCAGGGCCATTTCGCTTACTCGCGAAGCAATCTGCTCCTTGGTTACCAAAACCTTGGTGATATCGTCCTTGACTTGTTCTAAGTCCACTTAACATGCTCCTGTTTTTATTGTCTTGGTGCTCTTCAGACTAATTTGGTTGCTCTTTCGTATTACTCTAACGCCTGGCAGGGTTAGCGGCTTCTGTCCGTGCCAATTAGTCACTAACTTCATTACCGACTCAATGGCGTTGCGGCTTGGCTCAACAGAGAGCATCGCCAGAGCCTTGAGAATCACCCGATTGGCCAACGCAATCGGCGCTTTGGCTAATAGTTCGGCGTCCAGGATGATTTCAGTTGCTAGAGTCCGAGCCGCTTTACTAAATAGCTTTTCCGCTTGCTTATCGAGATAAAGCGCGTCCTCTTGCAAGATCTGTGCTGTTCTAGCCAGAGCTTCGCTAATGCCCGGGCCAAGTTCTTTTTCTAAGACCGGTAAAACTTTGCTACGAACTTTCACTCGGCTAAATTTAGTGTCCTTGTTTTGCGGATCAGTCCAATAAATCAAATTACTATCGCGACAAAAAGCAACGGTGGTTGCCCGGCGGATGTGTAGTAATGGCCGAAGATAATTTCCATCAGCGCTTTTCTCATTCATGCCAGAAAGTGATCTAGCCCCTGAACCTCTGGCTAAACCGAGCAGCACTGTCTCGGCCTGATCATCCAGTGTGTGACCGAGCATTGTTGTTACTACTTTGTGCCGAAGAGCAAACTCAGCTAGCGCCTTATATCTAGCATCGCGCGCGGATGCCTCTAAGCCCGTTTTAGTCTTATTCACCGAAACAGAGATAACTTCAACATGGTGTGCACCGAGTTCTTTAACCAGCTTGGCGGTGCGCTCAGCGACCTTATCGGTTCTAGGTTGCAGATTGTGATTGATGATAACAACCGCAATTTTGATTTTCGCTCGGTTTCCTTCGAAGATTGCGGCTGCGGCTAAAGCCAGAGAGTCTGGCCCACCGGAACAGGCAACAGCCACGGTTCCTTTGCTGATTTTGTTAGCCTGCCAGCTTTCGCGAACCGCACGGCGAATATCTGCAATCGCCGGAGTAAGGCGAACACGCTCAGACACAGGCAACCTTTCGCTAATCTTTATACATAAAGCCTATTTAGGAGAAACATGTCTATTGACGCCATCATCGAGATTCCTCGCGGCAGCAGAAATAAGTATGAAGTTGACCACGAGAGTGGTCGGGTAAGACTGGACCGCGTGCTGTTTACCCCCTTTGTTTACCCAGTCGACTACGGTTACTTCGACAACACCCTAGGTGGCGACGGTGATCCGCTTGATGCATTAGTCCTTCTCGAGTTCCCGGTATTTCCAGGAGTGGTTGTTGAGGTTAGACCGGTAGCGGTTTTGCCTATGGAAGATGATGGCGGCATTGATGAAAAGATTCTCTGTGTCCCAGCTAAAGATAAGAGATGGCAGCATATCCAAGATCTCTCTGATGTTCCAGAGCAAACTAGAAATGAACTAGAGCACTTCTTCACCCACTACAAAGACCTAGAACCAGGCAAGTGGGTCAAGGTTGGATCTTGGGCTGGTAAGGATGCCGCTCAAAAGCTAATCGATGAAGCCCTAGAGAGATTTAAAGCTCAGGGCGGGCACCAATAGTAGTTACCGCTAGAGCGGCATTAGCTATGCCTGCATTGATTGCATGATGCAGGCTCTCGCCGTTTGCCAGGTGAGCTAAAACTGTTCCGGAGAATGAATCTCCCGCACCGGTTGGATCGATTGCCTGAACACCAATGACCGGAAAACTATCCGTTAGCGCACCGTCTTGGTACAGCTCAACTTCAGCCGAACCTTTTTTTACAATTGTTGTTTTGCTTGCCGCCCCGAGTAATTCAAATTCATCTTCATTAGGCAGCAGGATATCCGCGTGCTTTATAGCGCTTTTAAAATTAGCGATTCCGTAATCTTTTATAAATCCAGCAGAACCCGGATCAATCATTATTTTGATTCCAAGGGAATTTACTCTGGTGAGAAATTCATTCACCACTTCAACATCGTTTTCGAAAATCGAATAGCCGCTTAGAAAAACAAAACCAAACTCCGCTAAGTGGTGATTATCGATAGCTGAGAAATCTAAATCACGGTTTGCTCCGCGATCAGTCAACATAG
>JAURKU010000007.1 GCA_030831605.1 Rhodoluna sp. | reverse complement strand
AGCTGTGGATAATGTGGAAAACCGTGTATTGCCCTTATTTAAGTCCTGTATTACAAGCGTGAAACTTGTATACACATCTGTAGAGAAGGTTGTGGATAACTCTTTCCTTTGTGAATAGAAGATGGACTTTTCACATGAAAGCAGGTGATTTTCACAGTTTTTAACTGAATTTCTAACTGTTATCAACATAAATTGTTGAAAAGTTATTTAAGATTGGCCCGGATATCGGTCACTTGGTTGTAGATGTAGCGGCGTTCACTCATCAGATCACCAACCTTTTTGATTGCATACATAACCGTTGTGTGGTCTCTGCCACCAAATAAGGCACCAATCTTAGGAAGTGACATAGAAGTCTTTTCCCGGCACAAGAACATGGCAATTTGCCTTGCAACAACAATTCCCTGGGACCTCGATTTACCAAAAAGCTCTTCTTGGGTCAATTTGAAATATTCAGCTACGGCTCTAACAATTTCCATTGGGGCAATAGTGTTTCCATCTTCACCAAGGGGGACAATATCCTTCAAAACAGCCTGAACCAGCGGCATATCGATAGATGTCCGGTTTAGGGCAGCAAAGGCGGTAACTCGGATTAGAGCACCCTCAAGTTCTCTAATATTTGAGGAAATACGAGCCGCCATGTAGTCCAAAATCTCGTCAGAAATACGGATCTTGTCGCTCTCGGCCTTTTTGCGCAGGATAGCTATGCGAGTTTCAAGCTCAGGAGCCTGGATGTCGGTCATCAAACCCCATTCAAAACGACTCCTCATTCGCTCATCAAAGCTGTTTAAGAGCTTGGGGGAGACATCGCTGGTAATAACTACTTGCTTACCAGACTCGTGGAGGGCATTGAATGTGGCAAAGAATGAGTCCTGAGTTTCTTTCTTACCCTGCAAGAACTGAATATCATCGATCAGAAGCACGTCTACCTGGCGGTATTTTGCCTGGAAATTGAAGCTGGTGTTGGTCTGAATGGCGTTGATGAAGTCATTGGTGAAAACTTCTGAAGATACATAGCGAACACGCTTAGCCGGCCAGTATTCCTGGACGTAGTTACCGATGGCGTGCAAAAGGTGAGTTTTACCTAACCCCGAGTTTCCGTAGATAAATAGCGGGTTATAAGCCTTAGCTGGCACTTCGGCAACAGCAAAAGCTGCTGCGAAGGCAAAACGGTTTGACTCTCCCTGAACAAAACTCTCGAAAGTGTAGCGGGGATTGAGCCTGGAAGAACCCTCAGCCGGTTGAACCACTTCAACTGGGGCTGGGGATGTTTCAACAACTGGATCCTCATCGATCTGCTGGCTAGAAATGAAAGCATCCGCTAGTTCTGGGTTAACAACGATCCCAATATTTGTAGGGGATTCAGGCAAACCCAGTTTTTGGAGAGCTTCCAGCAAAGGCTGCTTGATTTTCTGCTCAATAATGCCTCTAGTAGTCTCATTTGCCACCTGGAGGAACAAAGTTTCGTTCAGGAGACCCTGAAAGCGCATCAGGCGAACGAATCCCTGAAGTTGAGGGGTTATACGTTCATCGTCTTTGAGAAGGGAGATAACTTCTTGCCACTGATCAGTGGACATAGTCATCTCGGCCATTTTGGTCTCTCTTTAGGGTCTAAAACACGGGGACTCAGACAGTTTTCCACAAACCTCCGTCAAATGAGGAATCCTGTGGATAACTTATTAACATGAATGGTTTAGCGAATATTTCGCTGTGGAAAACTTCCTTCAAGTTATTTAAGTCCTAACTGGCGAAATATGCAAATCGAGAGAGCCAAATTCGGATATTTTTTTCCAAAAAGTTATGAAACCAGAATCGATCCCAAGGGTTACCACGTTTTCCACCCAGCTTTTTAATTTTAAACTGACGGTTCTTTTTCCTAAAAAACTTGACCAGAACCCAGTTTTTGCCGTAAGTTTAACAGGTTGCTCGGTTTGAGGTTTGCCAGCAGCAATGATTTTCGATTGACGAGAACCCGCCTAATTTTCTGGAGTAAATCAAATGAGCAAGCGTACATATCAGCCAAACAACAGACGTCGTTCCAAGACTCACGGCTTCCGCATTCGCATGAAGACCCGTGCCGGTCGCGCAATTCTTTCTGCTCGCCGTCGCAAGGGCCGTAGCGAGCTGTCAGCCTAATCAGCTTTGCTTGCTCGCGAGAACAGGCTTAGATCGGCCGAAGATTTTCGCTCAACTATGAGGCTTGGCCATAAAGCCACAACCACACACCTGGTGGTTTATCTAAACCATGAGGCTACCCAAGACCAACCTAGGTTCGGTTTGGTAGTCAGCAAATTGGTTGGAAATGCAGTCCAAAGAAATCTCGTGAAACGCAGAGCCAGAGCAGCTTTACATAATCGTATGAGCAATTTTAAACCAGGAGACAGTTTAGTGATCCGAGCTTTGCCCGGTTTAGCTGAACTGGATTATGACCAGATGAATGCTGAACTGGATCAGGCTATATCGCTACTTTCCAAAAAGGCTGGGGCATAAATTGAAAACTGTGTTGCTGAATCTTTGGGTTATGCCTCGAAATGTTCCTATTGCTTTCATCTTGTTTTGGAGAAAATTTATATCACCATTTTACGGAGATGTTTGCCGTTATTACCCAACTTGCTCAGGATACGGTCTAGGCTCAATACAGCAGCACGGTGTTGTTTACGGATCACTTTTGACGGTCTGGCGCATACTCCGCTGTAATCCATTTACCAAAGGCGGCTTCGATGAAGTCAAGCCGGGTCCGGAATGGTTATCAGTTTCAAATACAGGTTTAGTTTTTGTGAAGCATCAAAATGATGCGAAACGAGAGGGATAGTTATGGATATCATCGGTATTATTTTGTTCCCGTTTAAGTGGATATTGGAGGCAATTCTTGTCTTCTTCCACGCTGCACTAACAGCCATCGGCTTTGGAGAAAACGCTGGATACACCTGGGTTGCCTCCATTGTTGGTCTAGTTCTAGTGGTTAGAGCTGCCCTGATCCCACTCTTTGTGAAGCAGATCAGAACCCAGCGATCTATGTACACAATGCAGCCGGAACTAACTAAGCTCCAGAAAAAGTACAAAGGTAGAACTGACCGCGATTCCCGCGAGGCCATGGCTCGTGAACAAATGGCTATCTACAAGAAGCACGGGTCAAGCCCATTTGCTTCATGTCTGCCACTACTTGCCCAGATGCCAGTGTTCTTCTCGCTTTACACAACCCTGACTGAAGCGCAGCAGTCCAAGCCTGGTGTTGGACTTCTCTCAACCGAGCTTTCCCAGTCTTTTGCAAAGTCAAACTTCCTGGGTGCGAGCCTCTCCGAAACCTTCTTGACCGCCACATCACCGTCGGTAATGATCATGGCCGGAGTCATGATTGTTTTGATGAGCGGTTCGCAGTTCATCACCCAAAAGCAGATTATGGCTAAGAACCAGAACCCTGACGTCCAGAATTCGCAGTATGCCCAGATGCAAAAAGTCATGCTCTATGCATTCCCAGCGATCTTCCTAGTTACCGGTATTTCTTTCCCATTGGGTGTATTGATCTACTGGTTGGTATCTAACTTCTGGACCATGGGACAGCAGTACTTTGTGATCCGCCGCATGCCAACCCCAGGTTCTATTGCCCACAAAGAGCGTGAAGCTCGCATGCAAAAGAAGGGCAAGGGAACCACCCCAGCCATCGAAACTCCTTCTGAGGAGCCAGAAACCCCTCAGCCAACCCAAAGAGTTCAGCCTGTATCAAAGAGCCGAGCCAAAAAGAAGCCAAAAGGTAAGAAATAATTATGTCAAGTGAAGAATTAGAGAACCAAGAGGAACAAGAGTCCACCGAGCTAAAGAAGCCCGCCACTGTCAAGGATCTTGAAGAAGAAGGCGAAGTAGCGGCAGACTACCTTGAAGAACTGTTGGACATCTTTGACCTAGATGGCGACATCAGTATTGACGTTCGCCAGGACCGTGCCTACATCGAAATCACTGCCGAGGGCGAAAGCAACATCAAGCTAATCTCGGATCCAGAGACAGTCGAGGCGCTGCAAGAGTTGACTCGAATTGCCGTTCAGACCAAGACCTCAACTTTCAGCCGTTTGATTTTGGATATCGCTGGCTCTCGCCAGGCCAAAATTGACTCCCTAACCAGAATTGTGAACAAGATCATCGACAAGGTTAAGGACACTAATGCCCCAGTCCCAATGAAGCCGATGTCGTCATACGAGAGAAAAATCGCCCACGACATTATTGCCGAAGCAGGGCTAATTTCCGAGTCTGAGGGTGAAGGCAAGGACCGCCACATTGTGGTCCGCCCAAGCTAAAGTTTCACGTGAAACATCAGGCCAGGATGAGAGTCCTGGCTTTTTGTTTTAGGACTAAATTTGAAGGGAGGAGTAAACATGGATCTTGAAAAGACCCCAGAAATCGCAAAAACTATATTTGGCGACAGACTCCCCCTAGCCGAAAAATACGCAGCACTTTTAGGCCGAGACGGAGACACCTTAGGACTAATTGGCCCTCGGGAGTTACCCATTCTCTGGTCACGTCACATACTCAATTCCGCAGTAGTTGCTGACCTAGTTGAACCTGGAGAAACGGTCGCAGATGTTGGTTCTGGGGCAGGTTTCCCAGGGATTCCAATGGCAATAAAACGCCCTGACATCCAACTGACGCTCATTGAGCCAATGGAAAGAAGGGCTAACTGGCTAGCCAACGTTGTGGTACCCGATCTTGGTCTGACTAACGTTGAGGTACTCAGAGCTAGAGCCGAAGAGGCCCCGGTGGATCGATACGACGTAGTCACAGCTCGTGCTGTTTCAGCACTGCCTAAACTGGTGAAAATGCTAGAACCCTTGGCCCGAAAAGGCGGAAAAATACTCGCTATGAAGGGTTCTAAAGCAGCCGAAGAGATAGCGGAAACCAAGCCTTTGGCATCAAAACTTGGACTTGAAACCTTTGAAATAGTCACAGTTGGGGAAAATATTCTTCAAGACCCAACTACCGTAGTTCGAATTGGACTACGCTAGAAATCTATTTGATGGAGCTTTTGATGTCTAAAGATATGCCCGCAGAAGAGTCCGCACAGACTCCACCCACTGTTGTCAGTGGCCTTGGCTACCCTAATGGACGTGAAGAAAAAAGCCCCGAACCAACAGGTTGGCAACCCAACCTTGATGAAGTCTCCCACATCGAAATGAAGGTTTCACGTGAAACAATCTGATGAAGTTCTGCCAGTAGGCGGGTTTCAAGACACCCCGCTAGCTAATGAAATTAGCGAAAATACCAACCGAATGGCTAGAGTGCGCAGCGCAGTGCTGGAAAAACCCGCCAAAACCAGGATTTTTTCTGTTTCTAACCAAAAAGGTGGTGTGGGGAAGACCACGACAGCCGTAAATTTAGCCGTTGCCTTGGCGGAAAAAGGCATGAAGGTACTGGTTATCGACCTTGACCCACAGGGAAACGCCTCCACAGCCCTCGGAATTGAGCACCACATGGGTGTCAGATCCATCTACGATGCCCTTGTTGACAATGTTCCAATAGCTGAACTGGTTCAAAATAGCCCAGAATCCGAGAACCTACTTTGCGTGCCGGCAACACTTCAGTTGGCCGGTGCGGAAATGAAGCTTTACTCGTTGCTTGCCAGAGAATACAGACTGAAAAACGCTATCCATCAATACCTAGAGTCAGCAGAAACCAAGCCCGATTACGTCTTTATTGACTGCCCACCAAGCTTAGGCCAACTGACAGTTAATGCTTTTACCGCTGCCACAGAGGTACTAATCCCCATTCAGTGTGAGTACTACGCCTTGGAAGGTCTAACTCAACTGAAGATCAGCATTGACGTTATCAGGAGTGAAACCAACCCGGATCTGGCCCTATCAACAATTCTTCTGACTATGTATGACTCCCGCACCAAGCTCAACGCAGCTGTCGTTGATGATGTCAGGGCTCACTTCCCGACACAGACCCTTGAGACCGTAATTCCGCGTCAAATAGGCGTTGCAGAGGCACCGAGCTACGGGCAAACCGTCATAAACTATGACCGAAACTCAAATGGATCCATTTCCTACATGGAAGCTGCTATTGAATTGGCAAAGAAAGGCGTAACTAATGGCTGAGAAAAAAGGCGGATTAGGCAGGGGTATTGGAGCTCTAATTCCTGGAGCAAACCAGGGGAATGACCGCATGGAGAGGCCAGCTGATGGAAACCCAATCAGCGTATTTTTTGGTGGCTCAACCAATGCGCCAGTTGATTTAGTTCCAGTGCCAGGCGCTACTTTTGGATTTTTAAATGTCGACGACATTACTCCAAACGCAAAACAGCCAAGAACTAACTTTGATCCAGATGACTTTGCCGAACTTGTTGGAAGCATTAGGGAATTTGGGGTTTTACAGCCAATCTCAGTTCGTTCACTTGGTAAACAAAATGGCGTTGATAAGTATGAACTGATCATGGGTGAACGTCGACTTAGAGCCACTAAAGAAGCAGGTTTAACCCAGATTCCAGCGGTTATTCGCGAGACCGGTGACGAAAACATGCTTCGTGACGCACTCCTAGAGAACTTGCACCGCAGTGACTTGAATGCAATTGAAGAAGCGAACGCCTATCAGCAACTTCTTGATGAATACGGATGCACTCAGGACCAGCTCGCCGAGAAGCTGTCCAGGTCTAGACCGCAGATCACCAACACGATGAGGCTCTTGAAGCTTCCTACAGCCATCCAGGCAAAAGTAGCGGGGGGTGTTTTAAGTGCCGGTCATGCAAGAGCCATTTTGGGGGCTAGTTCGCCGGAGAAAATGCTCGAAATAGCCGACAAAGTTATTAATTTAGGCCTGTCGGTTCGTGCAACAGAGGAAATTCTCAAGGAAAAGAAGAAAAAGCCGATTATTCGCCTAGGCGGCAAGACTGCAGCACTGGATGCGTTGGCTGAAAAACTAGGAAACTCCCTCAACACCTCAGTTCGAGTGAAAATGAGCCTCAAAAAAGGAACAATTGAGATCGATTTCGCCAGCGTTGACGATTTGAAGAGAATTCTTACCGAGCTAAATCAGGACACTAAATTTTAACCTGTGGATAGTTATCCACAGTTAGAGTTTTCCACAGATATTAGGTGGCTGTGGATAATCATCCACAAATAGAAAACCGGCCACAGATAAACTGTGACCGGTTTTTCGTGAAACTGATTAGTTGATGAACTCGCTCAGATCGGCTAGCAAGCTTGGCTTCGGCTTTGCACCAATAATCTGCTTGATTACTTGCCCATCTTTAAATACGTGAAGCGCAGGGATGGAAGTGATTCCGTATTGCTGAGCCAGTGCTGGCTCTTCATCTACGTTTACCTTCACAATGGTTAGCTTGTCGCCGTGCTCGGCTGAGATCTCGTCAAGAATGGGTGAAACCATGCGGCATGGACCACACCATTCGGCCCAGAAGTCAACTAGGACTGGCTTGCTTGAAGACAGGACATCGCTCTGGAAACTTGCTGTTGTTACGTGTTTAGACATTTTGGCTCCTTGTTAGTAAATCTATTGTAGGCCTGTTATGTAGTGCTCGGCATCTAAAGCCGCAACACACCCAGAACCAGCTGCAGTAATTGCTTGACGGTAAGTTGGGTCGATCACATCACCTGCAGCAAACACTCCAGGCAGGCTGGTTTTTGATGATCTGCCTTCAACTTTGATGAACTTATCTTCAGTCAACTGCACTTGATTCTCTACTAACCAAATTCTTGGATCATTACCGATCGCGATAAATAGTCCATCCAAATCTAAATCACTCATACTTCCATCAACGGTGTTTCTTAGCTTCACACCGCTTAATCTTCCGTCGCCAACTAGTTCAGCGACCTCGGTGTTCCATACAACTTCGATCTTTGGATTATTCAGTGCACGTTCCTGCATGATCTTCGAAGCTTTGAATGAGTCTCTGCGGTGAATCAGGTAAACCTTAGATGCGAATCTAGTTAAGAAGTTAGCTTCTTCCATCGCTGAATCTCCACCGCCGACTACCGCGATTGTTTTCTCTCTGAAAAAGAAACCGTCGCAGGTCGCGCACCAAGAGATACCGTAACCACTTAACTCTTTTTCTTTAGGTAAACCAAGCTCTCGGTAGGCAGCACCGGTTGCGAGGATGACAGCTTTAGCTTCGAAGGTTTTACCGTTGCCGGTTTTAACAATCTTGACGTCACCTTTGAGATCAACTTCAATTACGTCATCAAGAAGAACTTCTGTTCCGAAACGTTCGGCTTGAGCTTTGAATGCATCCATAAGTTCAGGACCTTGGAGACCGTTAGGAAAGCCAGGATAGTTTTCAACTTCAGTGGTCTTCATTAGTTCGCCACCGGCTTCAACTGATGATGCGATCAGTAGTGGCTTAAGACCTGCTCGAGCGGTATAGATACCTGCGGTGTATCCGGCTGGTCCGGAACCGATAATAATGACTTCGCGCAAAATAAACTCCAGAGTTGGATATGTGTATCCACTAGTTTAGCGAGATTACTTAGAGCGACCTAACAGACGCTTCAGTGGGTTAATTAAGATTTCAACTTCAGGGACTCTGAGAACCTTGAGCATTATCAAGTAGACCAGACCCATAACTGCACCAATCAAAGCGCAGGTCAAGCCGGAGGCTAGAACAGACAGAACGGGGAAGGCACCGGGGTTAGCTCCACCCATGCCCTGCAGTATGGCGAAACCTATCAAACCAGCAACTATTGCTGCGCTGACAAATTTCGCAGTGGCAATCCCAAGGTGGGAATGACCGAGCGAACCAAACTTGCGTTTGAACATAAGGAAGGCCAGTATCGCCTGAACCAAAATAGTTCCTGAGGTTACTAGCGACAACCCAACAACAATCCAAATGTGATTGACATAGATTGCAATCAGTATTGACCCAATCACATTCAAGAAGGTTTGCACCAGGGTGAATAGGAAAGGTGTTCTAGTGTCTTCCAGCGAATAGAAAGCTCGTTGAATCATGAACACATAGCTAAACGGGAGCAGACCTACCACCATGGCGATCACCACGTTGCCAAGAGCTATAGCGCTCGGGAGCTCACCAACAAAGACTCGAGCTATCGGGTAGGCAAGAACTATCAACCCGGCACTGGCCAGAACACTGATCATGGCGATTGTTCGCAAGCCATCAGCCAGATCGGTTTTCAGCTCATCAAACTT